>JAGWUK010000189.1 GCA_028868455.1 Burkholderiales bacterium
TGATGTACAGCAGCATGATGAAAAACAAAGACCAGAATACCGAATCGCGGCTTTCCATTACTGTGGGTGTGGTGTAGTAACGCGTCAAAATATGTGGCAAAGCCGCAGTACCCATCATCAGGCATAGTACCAGCGCCATAAAATTATTCCGTTTGATATCCGATTCTTTGCGGTCTTTGGCCGCATACGGTGTGTATTGCGAAAATTCCGTCTGGGATTTTGCCAGATACGCGTTTCTTGCCTCGCGCCAGTGGACTTCGGCTTCTTGCGGTGACTTCGGATAATTGGATAAATTACGCCCCGCATTTTTGATGTCGATGAGCGAGGCGTTGCCGGATTTCAGCTCATCAAGCTTATGTTCCAGTTCAAAGCGACCATCCTCCCAGGAGCGTGGCAATTGCCGGATTTTATTTTGGTAGGCGTCGGCTTGCTGTTGATAGATGGCTCTGACCTGTTTTTCTTTGGGATCGTTGGCGAACCATTTTTCTTTTTTGACCAGTTCCGGCAACACCTTGCCGTAAGAAAATTGCGGCAAGGGATTGTGCGTATGCTTGACCGACAGCCATGCTACCGGAATCATGAAGGCTATAATGATAATGATGTATTGCGCTACCTGCGTCCAGGTCACGGCACGCATGCCGCCCAGAAACGAACAGACAAGAATGCTGGCGAGGCCGAGAAATATACCGACTGAAAAATCGACCCCGGTAAACCGCGACGTAATCAGTCCAACACCATAAATTTGCGCGACGACATAAATGAAAGAAATCATGATCGTCGCAATGACGGCCAGTATGCGCACGATGTTGTTTTCCGAATTGCCGGCGAAGCGCGTCCCGAGAAAATCGGGGATCGTGTACTGACCAAACTTGCGGATATAGGGAGCGATCAGCATCGCCACCAGGCAGAATCCGCCCGTCCATCCGACGATATACGCCAGACCATCGAATCCCTGCAAATATAAGCCGCCGGCGAGGCTCAGAAAACTGGCTGCCGACATCCAGTCGGCAGCTGTGGCCATGCCATTGAATACGGCCGGCACGCGTCGGCCGGCGACATAGTATTCCGAAATATCTGAAGTACGACTGACGACGCCGATGCCCGCATACAAAACGATGGTGGCAAACATAAACAGATAGCCTATCCACGTGCGTGGCACACCTTCGCGTTCCAGGATCGACAGGCTGATCAGAAAAATGAAAAAGAGCAGGGTGTACCACAAGTAGTACAGGGTCAGTCTTTGCGTGAAACGACGTTGCGCCATGAACTTTATTCTTTCTCTTCGGTAGTGCTGATATAACGCATGCCCAGTGAATAGATGGCCAAAATCAGGACATACAACAACGCCAGTCCCTGCGCCGCCATATAAAACGGAAACGGCCAACCGAAGAAGCGCCAGCCTGAAAGTTCGCGGGCGAAAAACAAAATCGTGAAACTCAGCGCTGCCCAGATGAACAGCAAGACCGCCGTGAGCCGTTTAGTGCGGCGCCAGTATTGATTGCGGCGGCCTTCTGGTCGGGATGTTGCCATGATCAGGTTTCTCCATCCATCAATTCACTGTAGGGATTGAGCTTAAAAGAAATACGGAAAACGCAGCCGGGAAAATTGCTATCTTGCGGATGCGGATTTTCAGTGATCTCTATGCTGGCGTCATGTTGCTGCGCAATTTCACGCACAATCGCCAGACCTAGCCCGCTGCCCTGGACATTGCTGCCAAGAATGCGGTAGAACCGTTCAAACACATGCTCTCGTTCTGCGGCGGGTATGCCTGGCCCATTGTCTTCGACTTCCAGTACAGCCAGTGCCTGCTGTTCATTCAGGCTGACTCTGACCGTGACACTGTGTCCCAGGGGCGTGTAGCGGATGGCATTGTCGATCAGGTTGCTGAGCATCTCGCGCAACATCAGGGAATTGCCAAAGATGGTGACTGGCAGATTTTGCTGTTCGTACCCCAGATCAATTTTTTGTACGAAGGAAACGGGTATCCAGTCATGCACTACGCTACGCGCCAGTTCATTTAATTCCACCAGTTCGAGCGGCTGTGTGGCGGGGGTTAAATTTTCTGCTCTTGCCAGTGTCAGCAACTGGTTGACCAGTCGTGTCGCGGCTTCGGAACTGGTGGCCAGTTGCACTAAGGACCGGCGGATTTCTTCCTGATCGGTTTGCCGCAATGCCAGTTCGGATTGCATGCGCATACCGGCCAGCGGCGTTTTCATCTGATGCGCAGCATCGGCGATAAAGCGTTTCTGAATATCGATGGTTTGCGCAAGGCGCTCCAGCATTTCATTGAGTGATTTGACCAGCGGCGTGATTTCTTCCGGCACCTGACGTGAATCAATGGGACTCAGATCATCTGGTCTGCGTGCGCGTATCCTCTGCTGCAATTCGGCTAAGGGTGAAAGACCGCGACTCAGCGCAAACCAGACCAGCGCCAGGGCGATCGGCAGGATGATGAATTGCGGCAGGATCACGCCCTTGATGATTTCATTGGCGAGGAGGGCGCGCTTTTCCAGAGTTTCACCCACTTGCACCAAGGCCAGGTGATGGGGGCCGCCGTTGGCGCGGTCGCGGCCTTTATTCAGATCGATATAGCCGTATGCAATGCGGATATCGATGCCATGCAGGTTGGCGTTACGCAGTTGTATCGTGCCAGCAAGAGGTTTGTCCTCATCATTCGGCATCGGTAAATCATGATCGCCGTCAATCAGTTTGCCGTCGTTGTCGGTGATCTGGAAATAGACGTTATCGACATCGTCGGCTCTCAGGATGTCGCGTGCCGGGTTGTTTAATTGTGTCAGGATTTTGCCGTCAACTTCTTTGACCTGCTGTGACAAGACGAGGACATTGTCTTCCAGCGTACGGTCAAACGGTTGATTGGCAATCGATTTGGCGACCAGATAAGTAATGGCAATGCTCATCGGCCACAGCAGCAACAATGGCGCCAGCATCCAGTCCAGAATTTCGCCAAACAAGGAACGCTGGGTTTTTTCCTGAGGCGGGCTAAGCAGCGCAGTATCGGACGATGCGTCGGCGATCGTCTTTTTTGCGCGCATGGTCATACACCGTCAGTACCTGTGTCGGGCGCAGGCGTTGCGCTGGGCGCGACAAAGAATTTTTCCAGACAATAGCCCAGCCCGCGCACGGTTGCGATGCGTACGCCATCGACTTCGATTTTTTTGCGCAGCCGGTGTACATAGACTTCGATGGCATTATTGCTGACTTCTTCCCCCCATTCGCAAAGATGATCAACCAGTTGCTCCTTGGAGACCAGACGTCCGGTGCGTTGCAGCAAGACTTCGAGCAGCCCCAATTCGCGGGCAGATAAATCCAGCATCTGTTCGTGGATATAAGCGATACGTCCGACCTGATCATAAGTCAGCGGGCCATGTTTGATTACGGTCGGGCCGCCACCAGCGCCGCGCCGTGTCAATGCCCGCACGCGCGCTTCCAGCTCAGACAGGGCAAACGGTTTTGCCATGTAGTCATCGGCGCCCAGATCCAGACCCTTGACCCTTTGTTCAACGGAGTCTGCGGCGGTCAGGATCAGCACAGGCAGATGGGAATTGCGCGCCCGCAATCTGCGCAGCACTTCCAGTCCGCTCATTTTGGGTAAGCCCAGATCCAGTATTAATAAATCAAAATCCTGGGTCGACAAGGCCGAATCGGCTTCCTGCCCATTGCTAACGCAATCCGTGGCATAACCGGATTGGCGCAGCGAGCGGGTTAAACCGTCGGCCAGAACACTGTCGTCTTCTGCAAGCAAGATACGCATGATATGTCGTGATGTGAATTGTCTCTTGTTATTGTCGTTGCCCGTGCATGCCTTCTTGCTGCACTGCTCTATTTCAGCCGCTTGGCAATATAGAAAGATGACAGAATTGTGCGGGCAATCATATAGGGATTTTAGCGCAGCGTTTCCCTTGAATATTGATGCATACTGAACTCTAACTCAATTCATGAACATTCCAGTCATGAAATTTATTCAGAGACATCGCTGTTGTGCGAGATAAATAACCGTGAAGCGTCGGTGCGCGGAAATCCGGCGACCGGAAGGCATCGGCGCTGTTTGGCGTGCAGATGTGTCAGCGTGACGACGACAGGACGCGCATTAATCTGTTTTTACTGAAATTTGACTGATGCAAAACCACCTCGGCGCGCAAATTGCACCTGATCAAACGACTTGCGCGGACTTCGCTTGCATACCTCGCGCGAACAATGTTGCGGATCTCTTTGAGGCTAAAAAATTTTTTAAAATGGGGATGTCTCAACACGCAGATTCCATGCACCTTTCCAAGGCAATCGAGCTGCGAGCCGCATGGATATTGCGCTCTGGGTATGGCCATTTTCGGATATCTGTTGCACGACGATCTGGCTCTGAAACCATCTCGTCGTTGCAACAGAGCCACTCAGAAGATCGTGTTGACGACTGATCGTACCGTGTAAGAGTCATCCACCACCAGCATCAGCGGCCACTTGTCAAAGGTTGTGCAAGGGTGAGAGATGCCGCAAGCGACCAGATCGCCGACTTTCAATGACTCACACAAATCGCTTTCTTTAGGAATCCGCAAATAGGCGTGCTGATCATTCATTTTCTCAATTTTGCAGCCGTGTGGTAAAGCGAGCGGCATGATATCGGTTCCCGGTTTGTGCGTGGCAAATGGCAGGGGCATTTCGACATCGTACGAGGCATCGCGCTTGCCCATCGTCAGAATCGCCAGATCCCGCTCCGGGCGCGATTGCACCATGCTCCAGATTTCCAGTGCAGGCTGCAAACTGCCTTCTGGTAAAGCTTTGTCGCGTTCATGCATTTCTTTGACCAGGCCATGATACAGACCGTGATCGTGGGTGACATAACAACCGCTACGCAACACCGGCAACAATGGTCGGGACCATCCCGGCTGCTGATAGAAATCTAGCCCGACCAGATCAAAGTAAGCACTGCCACCCGCCGAGATCAAAATTTCATCGCCACCGAATAAATTCTCCTCATCAGCCTGTCGCGTCAGCTTCAGCATATCCTGCAAAAATTCCTGCACCGCCTGCACATCCTGATCGCGTTGCTGACTCAGCATCAGCCCTTCGTAGCCCTCAATCCCTGCCAGTTGCAGATAGTCGCTGGCATGAATGGCCTGTGCCAGCGTCAACGCAGCCGACACTGATCGACATCCGGTACGCCCGCCGGAAAACCCCAGCTCCACCAGCAAAGGTAAAGGCCGTTGCAACTGCATTGCGCGCGCGGCGTCCTCCAGCATCCTGATGCCGTCCAGTGAATCGCATAGTGCATAAAACCTGAAATCAGGATCGTGCTGCATCAGGTGCAACGCCGACTGTATATCACTGCGGCTGATCAGTTGATTTGCCAGGATCACACGCTTTACGCCAAATCGATGGGCGACATGCATTTGATTCACCGTTGCCAGCGTCATACCCCAGGCACCATTGCGCAACTGCAGATCAAACAGTTGCGGACTCATCGTCGTTTTGCCATGTGGCGCCAGGACAATCTGCCGTTGCTGGCAAAAAGCCCGCATCCATTGCACATTATTTTGCAGCGCAGCGCTCTTAAGCACCGCGACAGGAAAGCTGGTGTCGCCGTGCAAAACATTCCAGTTCTGATTGCCAACTTCACTTTGCTGCAAAGCTTGCGTCAGCGCGAGGCCCTTGGTACCCGGCAAGAGAATTTGTTCTTCGAGAGGAGAAAGATTTAACATGAGGAAAAGATCGTATTCAGAGAGTAGATAAACAAAAATCGCTTGAGCGACCAGATCATTGCAATGCCGACAGCGGTTGCACATGCGCAGGTTCAGCATTGACGCAAAACCACACCGGCGACTGCATGAGCCCGCACAGGTCGATATGCGCTGCAGTCGTCGCCATGCTTTGCCGGAGCAATATTGCATAATGCAAAGAATAACATTGCTGGCGTGGCCGGATTTGCATTTTGTAAATTCACAAACTTCCGATCAGTATCAGACGGAAAACCGCAATGAAAATAAACATCAGCGCAGCCCGACCGATGCTGGCAGCAAAATTTGTAAGTACGTTTAAATTTCGGTGTATCAATGAAATGAATATATTTTGCGCAAAGTACCCTGACGGCGTTGTCGATTGTCAATTTCTGTCGATGTTTAGTTAAGTCTGAACTGCATTTTTATGAAAATCAATAACTTACATTTTGACCAAATGGTGAGTTC
This sequence comes from Burkholderiales bacterium, assembly GCA_028868455.1. Lineage (GTDB taxonomy): Bacteria > Pseudomonadota > Gammaproteobacteria > Burkholderiales > Burkholderiaceae_D > Undibacterium. Next base: position 6,195 of record JAGWUK010000189.1, read on the forward strand.
TGAACAAATAAATCAACTAACTCTGAATTCTTATGGATGAGCCTGTAAGAAATTCTGTGTAAATGCCACGGAACAAATTAGTGATCGTATTTTTGAATGCGATCACCAAACTCA
>JAGWUK010000190.1 GCA_028868455.1 Burkholderiales bacterium
TGCGCGTTCATCCGCGCAAATTATTTGTACGAATCGGCGTTCAGACCCATGACGTGGGAGAAGCCGCCGTCCACATAAGTGATTTCGCCAGTGATGCCGTTGGCCAGTGGTGACAACAAGAAGGCGGCGGTATTGCCGACATCTTCAATCGTGACGTTGCGGCGCAGCGGCGCGTGATCGGCGACGAAGCCCAGCAGTTTGCCGAAATCCTTGATGCCGCTGGCAGCCAGCGTCTTGATCGGGCCAGCCGAGATGCCGTTGACGCGGATGCCTTTTTTGCCGAGGTCTTCCGCCAGATAGCGGACGGAAGCTTCAAGCGCTGCTTTGGCCATGCCCATGGTGTTGTAATGCGGGATGGCGCGGATTGCACCGAGGTAAGACAAGGTCAGTAAAGCGGAATCGTGGCGCAGCATAGGCAGGGCAGCCTTGGCCAGTGCCGGGAAGCTGTATGCGGAAATATCATGCGCAATGCGGAAGGCTTCACGTGAGAATCCGTCGAGAAATTCGCCGGCAATGGCTTCGCGTGGTGCAAAACCGATGGCGTGTACCAGACCATCAAGCTGATCCCAGGATTTGGCCAGATCGGTAAAGACGGCATCAATTTGTTCGTCGCTGCTGACGTCGCAATCAAAAATCAGTTCGCTGTCAAATTCTTTGGCGAATTCAGTAATTCTGTCTTTGAAACGTTCACCGACATAGGTAAATGCCAGTTCTGCGCCTTCGCGTTTGCACGCCTGAGCGATGCCGTAAGCGATGGAGCGGTTGGATAACAAACCGGTGATCAGAATTTTTTTGCCTTGCAGAAATGCCATATGGACTCCAGGGTTTACCGCAGTATTGATGCGGCTTACAGGGCAAAATGCCTTGGAAAGCCGCATCAATACTGCGCTAAGGGTTTTTCACTAATGATTACGGGTCTTACTTTGTTAAAACGCCGTTTCTGAGCTTAGGCTCAACAGGTCGGAATTGTAGATGCTCTCGCAGAATCGGGCAATTATTTACTTTTATGATCAAATAAGCATCACAATGCGAAATGCATTTCCTTGAGCAATGCGCCGGGCACGATCATGCCGCCTGTCCGCCGTTCGCCATAGGAGCGATCATCCATGATGACTTCGGTTTCTTGCGTCAGTGCCAGCAAATTGTCGCCGAGAATACGAAACAGGGAATCGTCAAAGCGCATGACATTCAGCGGTGCTTTGATTTCGCCATTTTCCACCCAGAACGTGGCAAAGCGGGTCATGCCAGTGAAACGGCAATTGGCGCGGTCAGAGAAATTCAGATACCACAGGTTGCTGATATAGATGCCGGTGCCCAGTTCTTTCAACACCTCGCTTTGCGGTAAATGACCTGCGCCCATCACCATTGCGACGGCGGCTTCGTCGCTGGCAGCACCGTTACTGATCAGTCCGTATTCTTTGGCACTGCGCGGCGAAATCATACTGCCGGCCAGTTTTCCGTCGCGGAACAAGTCGACTTGCTCCGGTTTGATGAAACCTTGTGCCTGAAATGCTTCGGCCAGTCCCGTGCTGCTGCTCTCGCTGAGCTGCACCATGGGATGTAGCTGTACTTCACCGGTTTGCAGGCGGCGCAGCGCACTGTGCCGGGTTTGCAATGCCTGCTCCGATAAGCCGCCCCAGTTCAGCATGCCGATGATTTCGGATAAGGCAGTCGGGGTCAGGTAGACGCGATAATTGCCCGGCGCAATCGTGACGGCTGGGCGCGCCAGCAATGCCAGCTTGTTTGCAGCATCGTGAAACTTTTGACGGAAAATGGCTTCATCCCAGCCAAAACCTGCGTAATTGGATTTGACCGCCTTATCGTGTGCATGAAACAGGCTCCAGTCGAAATTGACATTGCTGGTTTCGAACCAGTTACGCTGACCGGCGGAATTGGCAAAGCCACGATACTGGCTACCGGTGGTCAGCAGGCCCACCATGTCATAGCCTGCCGACAGGTCCATTATCTGCGCGACCATCTGGTCAGCAGGTGGCAGCGACGAAGGCAGGATTGTGCAGCTGTTTTGCACTTCGCCCGTCAGCAGCAGATGCGGGTCGGCTGGCAAATCCGGCAATTGTTCGCGCAGCAGTGTCAGAGCGTCGTTGACAGCAGGCACGTCCTGCCCGGCATCGCCGCTCAGGTTCAACTGATAGGAGGCATGCGTTGTGCCCTGGATTAATTGCAGGCGCAAAGTGCTTTGCTGTACATGGCCGGGCTGGCGGATCGCGCTGCGATTGAAACGGACAAAATCGCTGGATTCGGCAGACAGCCAGCAGGTGCTTTGTTCGGTTTCCTGTAACTGGGTTTGCACATGATCGGCCAGCAGATTGAAATATTGTTGCATCAGGCTTCTCCTCCGAACACATCGACATCGCTAAACAGACAGGCAGGCGCGGCGTGGCCAACGCGGATGACTTGCGCGGGTTCGCCTTTACCGCAATACGGCGTGCCCATCACGGCATAGGTTGAGGCGTCGCCAACCATGCGCAATGAACGCCAGAAACTTTCAGAGATGCCGCGATAGTTGGGATTTTTGACCAGACCTTTGAGTTCGCCGTTTTGTATCAGCTGACCGTATTCGCAGCCAAACTGGAATTTATTGCGCGAATCGTCGATGGACCACGAGACATTGGTGTTCATCAGCACGCCGTATTCGACCGCGGCAATCATCTCTGCCAGGCTGCTGTCGCCGGGTTCGATGTTGAGATTGGCCATGCGGTCGATCGGTGGCCGGTTCCAGTCGCTGGCGCGCGAATTGGCGACCCCCGGCATGCCTGCGCGCGCTTGCGAAGTCGCGCTGCCGAGCGGGCGTTCCAGGATGCCATTGCGTATCAGCCAGGTTTTTTCGGCCAGCTGCGCGTCGTCATCCCAGCGATAACTGGCGAATTGCTCGGCTCTCTCCGGATCGTGTGTGACATTCAGCAATGGTGAGCCATATTGAAAATGACCGAACATCTCGGGCCGGACAAAACTGGTGCCGGCAAAATTGCGCTCGTCACCGAGTATCCTGTCCAGTTCCAAAGGATGGCCGATGGATTCATGAATTTGCAGCATCATCTGTTCCGGCATCAGCAACAGGTCCATGCGTCCACGCGGACAATTCGGTGCTGCCAGCAGCGCCAGCGCTTCGGACGCGATACGTTGACCGGCACCGGCAAAGCCTGCCTGTTGCAATACTTCCAGCCCGCCCTGATGGCAAAATCCATTGTATTGCCCGCCAAGACTGCGCGTCTGTGTCTCGCTGCCCTGATTGGCCGAGACCGTGAGATTCGGAATGAAAAAATCGAATTCCTGCTCAATGTCGGCGCCGGCGCTGTTCCACAGGCTTTGCTTGCTGTGCGTGCGGCTGACCGAAGTGCTCCAGTCCACAATGCGCTCGTCGATGTGGCTGGCCTGTGATTCCTGCATCAGCAAGTCAATGACGTCGTGACGCGACCAGTTAGCTGCGCGCGGGCCGCTGTGCCGGCCTTGTGCCGTGGATTGTGGCAAGGTGCTGAAATTGGTCACGGCGTGGTCAGCGCAAATGCGGGCCCAGTGCTGCGCCCGCGCCAGCGCTGCGGCGATGCCATTGCGCGATAAATCGCTGGTGGCAGCGTATCCATAGCCGCCTTGGTGTATCACCGTCATCATCGCACCGCGGCTGCGACTGTTTTGCAGCGGCTGCAAAATGTTTTGCCTGACGTGCAGGTGCTCGCTGTGCTCATCCACGATGCGCATGGAGCAAAAATCCACAGCCGGCATAAGTTCGCGAAACAGGGTTTTTAATTTTTCCAAGCCAGACTCCTGTACAAAAAAGGCGCTGCACGCTCACTGCGCCGCGCCATGTTATTCGTGTCGATAGTGTCAAACTGCCTTAATGACTTCTTATATACTCTAGGGTAGTATTTTAAAACGCGCAATCAATTCGCTAGAAATACGCTGATTTTTGCCTATACTCCCCTATAAATGCGAATGCGCCAGGGTTGTAGCGCTTGCCTGTGCAATCCGTCAGCACGATGGGCGCATTGAGGGCGATGTTCTGCAACGTCCCGTCGACAGATACCATTGCTTCGCCCGCAAGCGGGCGAAGCGCAGCCGAAAAACGATGACTGCCGCGCCTAGTGCTGCAATCCTTTTGGAATCGCATTCAACAGCGTCTTGGTATAGGCCTGGGTAGGATTGTGGTACAGATCGTCAGAATTCGCCAATTCCACCACGCGTCCTTTGTTCATCACCATGACCTGATCGGCAATGTATTTCACGACAGCCAGATCATGCGAAATGAAGATATACGACAGGCCGAATTCTTCCTGCAAATCCTGTAACAGATTCAAGACCTGCGCCTGTACCGAGACATCCAGCGCCGAGACGGATTCGTCACAGACCAGCACTTCCGGTTTCATCGTCAGGCAGCGCGCAATCGCGATCCGCTGACGCTGGCCGCCGGAGAACTCATGCGGATAACGATGAAAAGCCGCCTTGGGCAAGCCGACTTTTTCCAGCAACTGATAGGCCATCGCCGAACGTTCGCCGTCGTTCGCACCGATCTGATGGATATGCATAGGCTCCATCAAAATCTGGCCGATCGTGAAGCGGGGATTTAAGGAGGCGTACGGATTCTGGAAAATGATCTGGATGCGGCGTTTGTATTGCATGAAATCCTTGTTCGACATGGACAGAATATCCTTGCCGTCGAACAGCGCCTGACCGGACGTCGCCTGATGCAAGCGCATCAGCGTCAGGCCGACCGTGGTTTTACCTGAGCCGGATTCGCCAACCACGCCCAGGGTTTTGCCGCGCGCCAGCTTGAAGGAAACACCTTCCACGGCTTTAAATTCTTTCTTGCCGAAGAAGCCTTCGCGACTAAAAAAGCTTTTGCCCAGATTGTTGACTTCCAGCACGATTTCTTCATTGCCGGTCAATCCGCGCGGACGCTCCTTTTGCTCAAGCACGGCGCCACCGTTTTCCATATAGTCGGCAATCACCGGCAGGCGCCACGGACGGCTGTCCAGCGTCGGGCGGCAATGTAGCAGTGCTTGTGTGTACGTGTCTTTGGGTTGCTCGAAAATCTGTTCAACGCTGCCCGATTCACGGATTTCGCCGTTGCGCATGACGATGACGTGATCGGCGATTTCACCAACCAGCGCCAGATCATGCGTAATAAACAGCACCGACATTTTGTGCTTGATACGCAGCGCATCAATCAGGTCGATAATTTGTTTTTGTATCGTTACGTCCAGCGCCGTGGTCGGTTCGTCGGCGATCAGGAGTTTCGGTTCGCACGCAATCGCCATCGCAATCATCACGCGTTGTTGCTGGCCGCCCGACATCTGGCTTGGATAGGCATCAACCTTATTCGCCGGGTCGGGAATGCCGACTTCTTCCAGCAGCGCAATCGTACGTTGGCGCGCCTGTTTTGCGTCCATACCCATATGCAGACGCAAAACTTCGCCGATCTGGAAGCCGACAGTAAACACCGGATTCAGCGATGTCATCGGCTCCTGAAAAATCATGGAAATATCTTTGCCGCACAGATCGCGTCGTTCTTCGCGGCTCAGTTCCAGCAAATTGCGGCCATCGAAAATAATCTGGCTGTCGGCGGAAACGCTGGAGGTATCTTCCGGCAGCAGCCCCATGACAGCGAGCGAACTGACGGATTTTCCGCTACCGGATTCACCGACCAGCGCCACCGTGGCGTTGCGTGGAATATCGAAAGAAACACCCTTGACGGTTTCTACGCTTTCTTTTTTATTGATGCGGAAAGACACACGCAGATTGTCGACCTTCAGCAGGGGAGGGAATTGAATAACTTGGCTCATGCTAGTTCCTTATTTCAGCTTAGGGTCGAGCGCATCGCGCAGGGCATCGGTGAACATCGAGAAGGCAGTGACCAGCACCGCCATCGCGGCAGTTGCCGCCACCAGTTGCCACCATTTACCGAGAATCAATTCATTTTGTGCCTCGTTCAACATACTGCCCCAGGACACCACACCGACCGGCACGCCGAAGCCGAGGAAGCTCAGGATGACTTCGGATTTGATAAACCCCACCACCAGAATCGATACCTGCACGAGCGCAACGTGGCTCACATTCGGGAAAATATGGATGAACATCTTGCGGAAATGCGAAGCGCCAATCGCATCGGCCGCCCACACATATTCGCGCGATTTATGCTTCATGTATTCGGCACGGATCAAGCGGAACGGTCCGGTCCAGCCGGTGAAAGCCAGAATCAGGATGATCGTGGAAACCCCTTTTTGCTGCAAGACGGCGGCCACGGACAAGATCAGCAGCAAATAAGGAATCGACGTAAA
>JAGWUK010000191.1 GCA_028868455.1 Burkholderiales bacterium
GAATTTTGCAAATTTCAGATTGGCACATCCATTTAAAGCCCGCTTTGCAAATCCCTGAATTTCTGCATTCTTTGGTGCCGGTTACGGCCGGTTTTCCTGATATCGGAAAGTTGCATCACCGGGTTGACGAATAATTCATGAATTCACGACAGAAAAGGAAAAACGATGAGCACGATTTCCAATATCGCCAATGCCAGTGCGCTGCTGCCATTGCAAGGCATCTGTTATGCGCCCTCCCCTTCGGACGATACGCCGCAGCCGCCGCAAAAGTATTTCGACAGCGATTTCACCAATTCCGACTTTCCACTTTTATGGGGCAACGCTAACGGCGGTCGCGGTGACATGAGCAATCTTGCCAGCAATGTCGGTGTCAATTTTGTGCATCTGTATAACTGGAGTGTGCCGCCTGCGCCAGGTCAGTTACCTGGACAATATCAGCGCTCTCATCTGAGTTTTCTGGATGAATGCCATAGCAATAAAGTCAAAGTGTTTGTCCCTATTTCGAATTATTTTCTGGAGCAAATCCACCAGGGAAATAATGCAGCCGTACAAACACAAATCAGCGCAATGGTGGCGGAGATTTACAACAACACGACGACGCCGCATCCTGCTGCCGGTATCTGGGGTATAGGAAATGAATACGACTTGAATGGCGGATTATTTTCAGTCAGCGACGTCACTACCGCAATCAGCATGTTGTTGACGGCTGAAAAAGCCTTGAATATCCCTGCGGCCAACCTGCTGCCTATCACGTCGCCGGTATCGTTTGCCGATCCTGGTGGTCTGAATACGCCCGGCATCGTCGCCATCCAGCAATTGCAAACGGCCTTCAACAGCGCTGATCTTCAATCAACATGGAATAAGCGTTTCATTGCAACGATGAATCCGTTTAATGACGGCAGCTATCTGAGCAACTATATCGATGTGACATTTCCGGCAGCATTTCCGGACCTGCCGTTCTTCTTTACAGAAATGGGCGTTCCTATCCCCGGTCCAAACGTGAACAATGAAACGCAGCAGGCGGCATTCGTATTGAGCCAGCTACAAAGCTGCCAGCCACGCAATAACTTTATGGGAACATGTGTATTCCAGTTCTTGAACCAGACTGCTGTCAAAACCGGCACAGAAGCGACATTTGGCATCACGAAGTTTGCGACGCCAGACAACTTCACAACCGGCACCATCCCGGTCGGCTATGTGCCAGGCGGCGGCCTGACTTACAACGTCGATGTATTGACGCAAAAGCCTTCTTACCAAAGCGTGCAGTCGGTATATAAACCGGCCAGCTAAATTTCCGCGGTTAGAAACGAGGGGGCTGCTAACTTGCCCCCAATCCGGTAAGAACTGACTTCATCGCTGTCCTTGCCGGAAGAATTTTTGGTACACGTGAACGTTGTTGCCGAGAGGTAAATCGGTGCGACAGTTTGTTTCTTCTGCATCAACGAATAGGTCTTTTTACTGCCTGTTTTTCATTTATTTTGCCTGTTCGGCCAATCAAAGATTGCCTGTATTGCGTTTTCGCTTTAACCTAAATCACATAAAAATAACACGATCGTTCTATTTTTAATGCAATTTATCCAGCCTGTGTCAGGAGACAACATGTATTTTCCCTTCCGCATTCCTCGCCAATTCTTGCTCATTTTGTTCAGTGCACTGTTGTACGCCAGCTCTGCCAGCGCAGTTGAAATGGCGGGCGTCAAAATTGACGACAGCATGCATGTCGCAAATCAAACGCTCAAGCTCAACGGTACCGGCATCCGTTACAAGATTTTCTTTAAGGTCTATGTCGCGTCTTTGTACTTACCGGACAACCGGACGACAACACCGGAAGTCCTGGCCCTTCCCGGTGCCAAACGCCTGAATCTGGTGGTATTACGTGACCTTGGCAGTGAAGAACTCGGTCAACGCTTTATCGACGGCATCAAAAAGAATCTGGATATGGCCGAACGCGCACGTCTGGTCGATTCCATGCTGGCATTCGGGCAGATGTTTGCCCAGATTCCCGATCTGAAAAAAGGCGATTCACTCAACGTCGACTGGGTGCCAGGGATCGGCGCTGTTGGCCAGTACAATGGCAAACCCCTGGGCGGAGCGATTAAGGACCTGAACTTCTACAACGCCTTGCTGAAAATCTGGATAGGCGATCATGCTGTGGATGAAAAACTGAAACAGGCTTTATTGAGCGGCAAGGCACCAGCGACTGCCAACTGACTTGCGTCCTCACAGGGCATTCGACCAGCAGCAGCGCGTAAAAATCAGGCGCTGCTGCTAATCCGGCTGTTCTTGCCATCAAGCCGCAGCCGTCTCTCCGTCCATCAAATGCTGGCGGAACCAGTTCAAGGCGACCGCTGAGACTTGCTCAAAATAATTGGTGTACACGTCGAAGTGCCCTGCCTGCGCAAGAAACTGCAGGGATTTCGGTTCCAGCGCCGCATTGTAGGCACGCAGAGCCAGATCGGTCGGCGTCACCGTATCACGACCACCTATCTGCATGAGCAAAGGTGTTGGACTGATATAGGCAATATAGTCGCCAGGGTTATAAGCCCGAGCAAATTCGACCGACCGCAAGGTGATCAATGGCTGCTCTGCCGGTGCAAGCCGATATGCATTCCGATACCAGGCTTGCGCGTCCTGACTCTGATACAGCGCACCGGTACCTGGCGCCCCCATCAGCGGGATCATGGCCGGATCGGCCCCACCGGCCCGTTGCTGTCGGTCTTCAGCAAAACGATCAAGCAAAATCGATTCCGCTTCGCCATACGCACGGCGGAAAGCAGTTTGCGTACCGCTAATGGTTGGCACCTGCACGACGACGCATTGAACACGTCTGTCGGTCGCTGCTACGACCATCGCATGACCACCGCTGTAGCTACTTCCCCAGACGCCAATGCGATGTGCATCAACACCAGGCAAGCTGGCCAGATAGGTCACTGCATGGCGCATATCCTCGACCTGCTGCCACGGATTGATTTCATGCCGGGGTTCGCCCTGGCTGTCGCCAAAATTGCGATGGTCGTATAACAATACGGCAAATCCTGCCTCTGCAAAATAGCTGGCATACGCATCGACAAACATCTCCTTAGTCGTTCCGTATCCACCGCTCATGACGATGGCAGGCATGCGCTGTACTGCATCATTCGCCAGCACCGAGCGATACAGCCATCCACGCAAAAGGACGCCATCGGCGTCAAACTCCACGTTCTGCTTATTCGTTCCGGCTTTTGCCATTAGCCGCGTTGCGCTCATATTTTCTTGCTTAGTCATCCACATACTCCTCAGTAAAAGCACCAGCATTGCTTACAGAATGCCGGTAATTGACTGAGAGAAGCATAGCGAACGACCGCATCTCGTCGCTACGCGCGACAAGACAAACACTGCGTCTAACCGGACAAAATGTCAGACAATCAATGTCAAAGCGTGGCGAGATATTCGCTGGGCACCTGCCCCATTAAAAGTTTGAATACGCGGGTAAAAGCGCCTGGCGTTTCGTAGCCACATTCCAATGCCAGGCGTGTTACGGGTTCACCTGCGGCCAGTCTTGGCAAGGCCGACAAGATACGAACTTGCTGACGCCAGACGATGAAGCTGACACCAAATTCTCTTTGAAACAAGCGCGCCAACGTGCGGCTGGAAGCTCCGCACACTTGCGCCCACTCTTCCAGGTTGCGCCGATCGGCTGGATTAGCCAGTATCGCTTCACACACGTATTGCAAGCGGCTATCCCTTGCTGTCAACAGGCAGGGTCCGAACGCGTCGCCGGACTGCTGTATCTCATTCAGGAGCAACTGCAAAATGCTGGCTTCATGACTGTTCTCAGCATACTCAAGTGGAATTTCGGCCGCACGTGCAATTAGTTCACGCAATAATGGAGATACCCGTATAACCCGCAACTCGGATTGCCAGTCGGGCGGCAGCAGAGTTTGCTGCACATACAGTGTCTGCAGATGCACGTCACCTTGCGCCAGCATGGTATGCGCGACGCCGGAAGGCATCCATAAGGCATGCTGGGGCGGGATCAGCCACAGTGCGGCTTCAGTAGAAATATGCATTAAGCCGGTACGCGCATAAATGCATTGTGCTCTGGCATGATGGTGTAAGCCTATCCGCGTCCCATCGGCAAACATTTTTTGCATCACGCCCAGTGGACGTTGTGCATGCTGATAATCATCTGGATTGGTACTTTTTGGACGCATGAAACTCGGCTGGTTACGGCAAGGAAACGCCAGTTTACCTTGCCTCTGCGATTGAGATCGGCAGCGCGAACCGATATTGCACCGGTATTTATTGCGCTGTTGCGTTCAACACCAGAAACCGGCAGGTGATGCCAGTTTCCGGCACATTGACATCCGCAGAATTTACGGACTTTCTTGCAAAGTACGGCCATTCAATGGCTGTACCGGACGGGCATTCATTGGATACAGTTTTTTAAATTTGGCCAATTGTGCACGCGACAATTCGACTGGCTGCTTCAACACGCGCCACACGACCCCTTCGGTACATGGCGGTGTGGTCAACGAGCCGTTAAATGCATAATAAGTTTGCTTGGCTGGTAACAAATCGGCGGGATTAAAGCCATCAGGCAATTCAATTTTTTCGTCTTTGTTCATAGGCATATGCGCAAAGACTTTGGCAATCGCAGGATTGGTTTTACCGAGTTTGAATAGTACGGCAACAACTGCAAGTTTACCTTCTGCGTTTTTATGCACCATGTGTGCCACCATTGAGTAGGCCTTGCCGCGAATTTTTTCTTCGCTCGGCGTATGGAAATGGAACTGCACAATTTGGTAAGTACCAGTATCCAACTTCAAATTACCACCGGTTTCCAGATTAACTTGTATCGTGTGACCGTTGTTCACCACGTTGGCAGATCCGGCAGTGTATTCAAATTCCAATGCGGGTAAATCTGCATGGACGGCTCCGCGTATATCAATTGGTGATTGTTCCTTACCTATGCCGCAAGTCGCAAAATCTGATTCCAGCGCAGCCCAATTTTTGGGTTTTCCGTCGCCCTTATAACTCCAATGAGGGCGATGACTGTTGGCATTCGCAGCGGGCATGTCGGAAGCGAATGCAGAGGACGACAACAAGACGGCGAGTAAGCTTAGTGAAAATAAATTTTTCATGGTCAGCAATCCTTTTCGTGATATTTCGTTTAAATAAGCAACTTAACCAGATGTACTCATGCTTTCCATATATCCTCATTTTTCCAGGAAAAAGATAGATTTCAGGATTGACGCTTTAAAGGGACAATGTGCGTCAATTCAGATTCTAGCAACGCATTGGCAAAAATGAAATTATATTTTTGCTGTCTGCGGAATCAGAAATAACCATCAACGATGAAAAAAAACGCTTACACAGGCAGGGTAACTATGGGCAATGCGCGTAGCATTGCATGGATGAATGTGAATTAACAGCCAGCGAATATGATCACAAAAAAAACAAATCTCATCCTCTGTGAACTGGCGTTATTGCTTTTTGCCATTGGGAATGCAGCAGCACAGACGAAGGCAAATTCTGAAAACCTGGCGACATCTGCAACGCATGCGTTTCGCGGCACCGGAGTATTTCAAGGTCAGGGGCGAGCCTGTTTTGGCAAACTGTATATAAGGCAAAAAAGCATTGAATGGCACACCAGCTTCAGTGCCTGTGAACGATCAGCCTACTCGGTCATCGACAAAGATCTGACCGGCACGAAACCGCATATGGCGTTTCTTTTACACAAAACAAATCCGAAATGTCATTTCCGTGTCATTGGAATCAGCTTCGATCCAGCGTATCCCGATTATTGGAATGCGGTCGGTTACGTGACACGCGCCGACTTTGAGCAGCATCAACCGGATGCGTTGGACGAGCAAGGAAAAATACTTTCCTGCAGTGTGCAACCGGATTGATGGCGTATGAAAGCCGGCCTGCTAGCGTGGTTCAGAAGGCAAGCGACAGATTGGCTTTCCAATAGGGCAATTTCAACAGACCGCGCTGCTTGACTAGCCAGAAAATGTAAGCACCGACGGCGACCAGTATCAGCACGGCAACCAATGATGCTTCTGCACCGAAAACGCCGCCAGTAAGCCAGTCCGGGCCATGCAGGCCGGATTGCATCCAGCCCTTGGCGCTTTTACCGGAAACGGCAACACCGAAAATACCACCTTGCGCAAAGTTCCAGGCCGCGTGCAAACCAACACACATGGCAAGGCGATGAGTCAGCATGTACACGGCGCCAAATAAGAAGCCTGCTTCCAGTGCAATAGCGACAGAACTGAAGATGGTCGCGCCA
>JAGWUK010000192.1 GCA_028868455.1 Burkholderiales bacterium
ATTATGCTCAAAACGCTTTACGACAAATTGTGGGAATCTCATGTGGTGCATGCCGATGAGGATGGAACTTCTATACTGTATATAGACCGTCACTTGCTGCATGAAGTAACAAGCCCGCAAGCGTTTGAAGGTCTCAAGTTGGCTGGCCGCCAGCCATGGCGGATTTCAGCTAATTTGGTCGTCGCAGATCATAATGTGCCTACCACGAATCGCGCGAACGGCATCGATGATCCCACTTCGCGCCTGCAAGTCGAAACGTTGGATGGGAACGCCAAGCAATATGGTTTGACTTACTTTGGTATGGCCGATAAACGTCAGGGTATCGTGCATGTGATCGGGCCAGAACAAGGCGCAACTTTACCGGGTATGACGGTTGTTTGCGGTGACTCTCATACCTCGACGCATGGCGCTTTTGCTTGTCTTGCTCATGGAATTGGCACTTCAGAAGTAGAGCATGTCCTTGCTACGCAAACATTAATTGCAAAAAAATCCAAGGCGATGCTGGTGCAAGTCGATGGCGTATTGTCCGCCGGCGTGACTGCAAAAGATATTGTGTTAGCCATTATTGGAAAAATTGGTACCGCAGGAGGCACTGGCTATGCGATTGAATTTGCCGGGTCTGCGATTCGCTCCCTGTCAATGGAAGGCAGGATGACGGTATGTAATATGGCTATTGAGGCTGGGGCGCGGGCCGGTATGATTGCGGTCGATCAAACGACGATTGATTATGTGAAAGGGCGGCCTTTTTCGCCAGTCGGCCCGCATTGGGATCGAGCGCTTGATTATTGGCGTACTTTGCATACCGATCCTGGTGCAAAGTTTGATATGGTCGTGACGTTAAATGCATCTGAGATTAAACCTCAGGTGACATGGGGAACTTCGCCAGAAATGGTTGTCGCAATTGATGGGCGGGTTCCTGATCCTGATCTGGAAAAAGACACGGTAAAGCGTGATGCGATTGAAAAAGCATTGGCGTATATGGAGTTAAAACCGAATACGGCGATGTCAGATATTCGCATTGATAAGGTTTTTATCGGTTCTTGTACCAACTCCCGAATCGAAGATTTACGTGCTGCGGCAGCTGTGGTGCGAGGCAAATACCGTGCGTCGAACGTTAAATTGGCAATGGTTGTTCCAGGGTCGGGTCTGGTTAAAGAACAGGCGGAGCGCGAAGGATTGGATAAGATATTTCGCGATGCGGGTTTTGAATGGAGAGATCCAGGATGCTCTATGTGTCTGGCGATGAATGCTGACCGTCTGGAGCCTGGTGAGCGTTGTGCATCCACATCGAATCGGAATTTTGAAGGACGTCAGGGACAAGGTGGGCGCACGCATTTGGTGTCGCCAGCGATGGCTGCAGCGGCTGGAATTGCGGGGCATTTTGTTGATATTCGTTCGCTGTCTTAATATTGCAAAGGAAATGATATGAAAAAAATATTTGCTTTAGTTCTCTGCGCTAGTGTTTTGGCTGCATGCAATACCGTGCAAGGAATTGGGAAAGACGTAAAAAAAGCTGGTGAAGCTGTTGAAAATGTAGGTAAGAAATAAGACGAGAGTATGGAAAAATTTACCTTACATGAAGGACTTGTCGCTCCAATGGACAGGGCGAATGTTGATACGGATGCGATCATCCCGAAGCAATTTCTGAAGTCGATTAAACGCACCGGTTTTGGTCCGAATCTGTTTGATGAGTGGCGTTATCTCGATCACGGTGAGCCGGGTATGGATAATAGTAAGCGACCGCTTAATCCTGATTTTGTTCTGAATCAGGCGCGCTATCAAGGTGCGTCTATCTTGTTGACGCGTAAAAACTTTGGTTGCGGATCGTCGCGTGAGCACGCTCCTTGGGCGTTGGAGCAATATGGTTTCAGAGCAGTGCTTGCTCCTAGTTTCGCCGATATTTTCTTTAATAATTGTTTTAAAAATGGACTGCTTCCAATTGTTTTGCCGGAAGCCCAGATTGAACATTTGTTTGATGCCGTTAAAGGATTTTCTGGTTTTAAATTGACCATTGATCTGGAAAAGCAAATTGTGACGACCAGTAATGGCAGTATTGCCTATCCATTTGAGATTGATGCTTTCCGCAAGTATTGCCTGCTCAACGGTCTGGATGATATCGGTTTGACTTTGCGTCAGGCCGATAAAATTCGCGCATTTGAAGAAAAGCATCTTGCAACTCAACCTTGGTTAAGTAACACCATTTAATTATTTAAAAAATAGTCAATATGAAAATTGCAATTTTGCCCGGCGATGGAATTGGGCCTGAAATTGTTGAGCAAGCTGTTAACGTGCTTAATGCTTTGGGCGAGACTTTTGAGATGGAAATGGCGCCTGTGGGCGGTGCGGGGTATGAGGCAAGTGGTCATCCCTTGCCTGATAATACGCTGAAATTAGCGATGGAAGCCGATGCTGTTTTGTTTGGTGCGGTAGGCGATTGGAAATACGATACTCTGGAGCGACCATTGAGACCAGAGCAGGCGATTTTGGGACTGCGTAAAAATCTGAATCTATTTGCCAATCTGCGCCCGGCAATCCTGTACCCGGAATTAGCAGGGGCATCAACTTTGAAGCCAGAGATTGTTTCCGGTCTGGATATTTTGATTGTCAGAGAATTGACAGGAGATATCTATTTTGGAAAACCAAGGGGCGTTCGCGAATGTCCCGATGGGCCATTTAAAGGGGAGCGCGAAGGTTTCGATACGATGAGATATGCCGAAACGGAAATCCGTCGCATAGCGCATGTCGCTTTCCAGGCAGCGCAAAAACGTGATAAGCGGTTAACCAGTGTTGATAAAGCCAACGTGTTGGAGACTTTTCAGTTTTGGAAGGACATTGTCACTGACGTGCATAAGGAGTATCCAGATGTGCAATTGGAGCATATGTACGTTGATAATGCGGCGATGCAATTGGTTCGTGCGCCAAAGAAATTCGATGTCATCGTAACGGGTAATATGTTTGGCGACATTTTGTCTGATGCCGCAGCAATGTTGACCGGTTCAATTGGCATGCTTCCGTCTGCTTCGTTGGACGCGAAAAATAAGGGTCTGTATGAACCGTCTCATGGGTCGGCTCCTGATATTGCTGGAAAAGGCGTCGCGAATCCTTTGGCGACAATTTTGTCGGCGGCCATGATGTTACGTTATTCGTTCAATTTGACGGAACAGGCAAATCGCATTGAAAACGCAGTAAAACAAGTGTTGGCGAATGGTTTGCGTACGCCGGATATTTATGAGGCTGGCACAACAAAAGTTGGCACTGCGGAAATGGGACGTGCGGTGCTTGCCGCCTTGAGTTAATGTGAAGTAAATTAGTGCAATGGTGTGAAATTACCTGGGTTATAAATTCATAGGAAATGATGATGAAACTGGTGGGACTGGTAGGTTGGCGCGGAATGGTTGGATCCGTTCTGATGCAGCGCATGCAGGAAGAAGGGGATTTTGATCATATTGAACCTGTATTTTTCTCTACGTCAAATTCTGGGGGGACAGCTCCTGCAATGGCAAAGAATGAAAAAAAATTGCAGAGCGCAACTGATATTGATGCGTTGAAAAAATGCGAAATTATTATTACCTGCCAGGGCGGTGATTATACAAATGACGTCTATCCAAAGCTGCGCGCGGCTGGTTGGAATGGTCATTGGATAGATGCGGCGTCGAGTTTGAGGATGAACGATGATGCAGTGATTGTTCTTGATCCGGTAAATTTACCTGTCATAAAAAATGCGCTTTCCAAGGGGCAAAAAAATTGGATTGGCGGCAACTGTACGGTTAGTTGCATGTTAATGGGGGTTGGTGCTCTGTATAAGGCGGGACTTGTAGATTGGATGAGTACGCAAACATATCAGGCTGCATCTGGCGGTGGCGCACAGCATATGCGTGAACTATTGACGCAGTACGGAACGTTGTATGCGGAAGTGCGAGACCTCCTGAATGACCCAAAGAGCGCTATTCTTGAAATTGATCGAAAAGTAATTGCCAAACAGCGTTCATTATCTGGCGCAGAAGTGGCTAACTTTGGCGTTCCACTTGGTGGCTCTTTGATTCCTTGGATCGACAAGGATTTGGGTGACGGTATGTCCAAAGAAGAGTGGAAAGGCATGGCGGAGACCAACAAGATTTTAGGTCAAGGTGCTGGATTTGGTACTGATGCAGTTCCTGTTGATGGATTTTGTATTCGTGTCGGTGCAATGCGTTGTCACAGTCAGGCTTTGACTTTTAAGCTTAAAAAAGACGTGCCAGTGAGCGATATTGAAGCGATGATCGCGGCTGATAACGAGTGGGTTAAAGTCGTTCCGAATACTAAAGAGGCCAGTATTCAAGATCTGACTCCCGTTGCAGTTACAGGAACGATGACTATTCCTGTCGGACGTATCCGTAAATTGGCGATGGGGCCAGAATATGTTGGAGCGTTTACTGTCGGCGATCAGTTACTATGGGGGGCAGCTGAGCCATTGAGGCGGATGTTACGCATTTTGATTGCCGACTAATTTTTGCATATGTAAAAATTAGTCGTTGTATGTGGACAAATAAATAGGGGCGTTTAACGCCCCTATTTATTTGTCCACATACAACCTGATTGCAGATGTCAGGATTTGAAATGATGCATTTTTGCACAAATGATGCGCAATTTTGTACTTTATTGCGACAAACTACTGTACTTGATGTATTTACCATAGTCACATTTCGCGTTAAGCTTGCACCGCTTAGGTTGTAATGTTATCTTGGAACAAGATAATGCTTCGCTCGGCAATGTGATAAACGTCACCAAGTGGGCTTTGTTTGCCGAATTCCCAATATATCTGACAAAATGCAAAATCAAAAAAGATCGTCTATGATTTCTCTGGGGCGCAAAGTGTTGAGTGTCGCGGTAGCTTCGTCTCTGCTGGTGCTTTCTAATGCGCACGCAACTGGTTTAGGGCGCTTGACGGTTCTGTCTGCGCTCGGGCAGCCATTGCATGCTGAAATTGAATTGACCTCGCCAAACAAAGACGAAGTAGATTCTCTTGCACCAAAGCTGGCTTCTTCCGAGGCATTTAAGAGAGCAAATATTGATTTTAATTCTGCTTTGCTTTCATTGCAGTTTGCTGTGGAGCAGAGAGGTGGAAGATACGTGATCCGTGTCAGTTCTACTCAAGCCATGAATGAGCCATTCGTCGATATGTTGCTTGAGATGAATTCCTCTAATGGCAAATTGTTGCGAGAATATACATTCCTGCTTGATCCTGCTGAGCTAAAAAATAGCCAATCGCCGCAAATCACTATGCCGGTGCAGACTAGGTCGACCTTGGCGGATACACGTTCATCAAATGCCGGGGCATCGGAACCTCAAAAAGATACATCGGTTTCGCAGGTTGCAAATTCAAAGGCAAATCGTAATCAATCTAAGGACGCTAAGTCTGCTGGCGAATACCAGGTACATAGTGGGGATACATTAAGCAAAATCGCGGGGAGTTATAAGGCTGAAGGTATTTCTTTAGATCAAATGTTGGTTGGTTTGTATCGGGCAAATCCAACGGCATTTGTCGGGAAGAATATGAACCGCCTTAAGGCTGGGCAAATTTTAACTATACCTGATACCAACACAATTCTAGAAAAAAGTGGCAGTGTTGGTAATGCACATTCTATTGTAGTTGCGCATGCTGCAGACTTTAATGCATATCGAAATAGATTGGCAAGTCATGTCGAACGCGCTGAAGTTGAGAAATCTGCTGAGGGAAAACAGTCCGCAAGCGGGGCAATTACTACAAAAGTAAATGAGGCCTCTAAAGTTGCGAAGAATTCTCCTGATAAGTTGGAGGTATCGAAGGCAACGGCTTTAACGTCAGCAAAAAATGCAAACGGAAAGAATGTCGCTGAGGAAGATAAGATCGCCAAAGATAAAGCGATTGCTGATGCAAATGCGCGGTTGAAAGAATTAGAGAAAAATGTCGGCGATTTACAAAAATTGCTTGACGTGAAAAATAAAGATTTGGCATTGAAACAGGCTGAGTTAAATGCAAAAGACGGTGCTGCGAAACTAGCGTCAAAAAATAGTGACTCGAAAACCGAGGGGCTCGGGAAAGCGCCAGATGCAAGTTTGGAGAGTAAAAAAGTTGAATCGCCATCAAGTGCAGTTGCTTCAGCATCTACGGCCGTGGCATCTGCTGTAGCGGCTAAGTCAGCAAGTGTTTCGTCCAGTGAAAAAGTAAAACCGGTAGTGAAACGAAGAGTGATTGCTCCGCCACCCCCACCACCAGAGGTTGGTTTTTTTGAGGG
>JAGWUK010000193.1 GCA_028868455.1 Burkholderiales bacterium
TCCGCGGTTTGTCGATTCGTTTGCTGATGTCGGGCAAACCGGGTCAGGATGCATTGAAACAGCTTGACTGGGCTAAGACAGTCCTGGAAGCGGCAAAATTCGAGGTGGTTACGTCGCTCATTACCGGCGATGCGGAAAGCATCATCGCCAAAACGATACGCGAACAATCGATAGACTTGCTTATCATGGGCGCGTATTCGCACTCGCCGTTGCGCACCATGCTGTTCGGCAGCAAGACGACCGATTTGTTGCGCTCATCCTCCATTCCAACCCTGTTATTGCGCTAAGGATTGTTCAATGGCTAACGCGTATGAAGTGATGCGAATCCGTCTCGACACCGAGCTCAGCCAAACGATTGCAGCAATCGAGCAGGCCAAGCGCTCTGTCGGTACGGTCGAGCTCGATCAGTCCAGCGTCGGAAGAGTGTCACGCATTGATGCCTTCCAGCAGCAAGAGCTTGCCAAAGTATTGCAGGAGCGCCTCAACGTACGCAAACGCAAACTGGAAGCCGCATTGAACCGCGTTGAACTTGGCGCTTATGGCTTGTGCTGCGCCTGTCAGTGCGACGTCGATCCAGCCCGGCTGGACGCCGACCCAGCTGCGGTGTTTTGTTCGGTTTGTGTCGTTGGGCAGACGAATCCCTGACTGCCTGCCTACGCTGGAGCGATCATCGACAAGATTCGTCTGCCAGTGTAATAATTTCCCATCTGACTACGACTATGCAATATGCGACTTGCGACGCGCCTGAGCGTTCGCAGGGGCGTCATGCCGACTCGGCACAACTTATGCGTCAGATTCCATGAATGGCAAACACCATGAAAATCAAGCAAATCCTCCTCGCCTCGCTTCTTGTCCTCGCGGCAACGATGGCACACGCGCTCGACATCCAGCCTTACACTGCCGCCAACCTGGCTGCGGCGCAAAAGGCCGACAAGCCGGTTGCGCTGCATTTTCATGCGGACTGGTGCCCGACTTGCCGTACCCAAACGGCCGTGCTGCAGAACTTGAAATCAGAAAAAGGGCTGGACTTGACGGTGCTGGTAGCGAACTACGACACCGAGAAGGCGCTCAAGCGCCGCTTCAAGGTGAATGCACAATCCACCCTGATCGTATTGAAGGGACAGAAAGAAGTGGCGCGGCTGGTGGGCGATACCACGGCGGACGGCATCCGTACTGCGCTGAAGTCTGCGCTGTGACAAGGGGACGCTGATGTCTGTCGCGTTGTCAGTCCCGCAAATGGGCTTGAGCCTGTTTGCGGGTAGCCTCACCACCTTATCGCCTTGCGTGTTCCCGCTGCTGCCGCTAGTGCTGGGCGGTGCGTTGCAGGGCAACCGTTTTGCGCCGGTGGCGATGGGCGTAGGCATGATCGCGTCATTCGCAGGGATCGGTATGCTGCTGGGCGCGCTCGGTCCCGCACTGGGAATTGATGCCGATACGATACGTACCGGCGGCGCAGTGATGCTAATCGCGTTCGCGCTGACCATGCTGATTCCCGCATTGGGCGAACGCTTCACACAATGGATGTTGCCGATCGCCAGTACGGCCAATGCCGCTTCCGCCAAATTGGACGGCGGTTCCTTGTTTGGTGCACTGTTGCTCGGTGGCGTGCTGGGCTTAGTGTGGAGCCCGTGCTCCGGCCCCTTGCTGGGGTCGGCATTGACGCTGGTGGCCAGCGAAGGCGGCGTAGCGCGCGGTGGCCTAGTGCTCGGAATTTTTGGTCTTGGCGCAGCGGTTCCGCTGGTGGCCGTGGCCTACGCTTCGCGCAGCGGCTTTGTGCGCGTACGTGACTGGGTGCTCGCGCGTATCGAACAGGTGCGGTATGGCTTTGCACTATTGCTTGGGACGATGGGCATCGCCATCCTGACCGGTGGCGACAAGTGGCTGGAAGCCCAGATTCTGAATTGGTTGCCGGATGCCTGGGTCAATTTCACCGTGGGCATCTGAGCACGGCAATTGAAGCAAGCTTATCATCCACATTCAACTTGCTACATGATCAGAAGGAAATCCACATGAGCAACTACGACTACGACTTGTTTACCATCGGCGGCGGATCCGGCGGTGTACGCGCCAGCCGCTTTGCCAGCCAGTACGGTGCCACGGTTGCGTTGGCGGAAAAGAGCGAGCTGGGCGGCACCTGCGTCAACCTCGGTTGCATCCCCAAGAAGCTGATGTCGTACGCCGCACATTTTCGTGCAGACTTTGCCGATGCGGCGGGCTTCGGCTGGCAACTGGGTGAATCGACATTCGACTGGGCGAGCTTGATCGCCAACAAGGATCGAGAAATTGCACGACTCAATGGTGTCTATCGCTCGACGCTGGAAAAGGCCTCGGTCGAGGTGGTCGACGGTCATGCGAGCGTCGTAGATGCACACACCGTGCTTATCAATGGCCGCCGCATCAGTGCACGCCACATCCTGATCGCAACCGGCGGACGCCCCACGCGCCCTACCATCAAGGGCAGCGAGCACGGCATTAGTTCCGATGATTTTTTTCATTTAAAGGCATTGCCACCCCGCGCAGTGGTAGTCGGTGGCGGGTACATCGCAGTGGAACTGGCTGCCATCCTCAATGGTCTGGGCAGCAAGGTGACGCTGCTCTATCGCGGCAAGCAACTATTACGCACGATGGATCACGAGCTCGGCACATTTTTGGCGGCAGAAATGATCAAGAATGGCATAGATGTCCAGTTTGAAACGGATATCGATGCGTTGCATGCCAATGGCGATGTCAAGCAGGTGCAGTTGAATAATGGTCGGATCATCGACGCTGAGTGCGTTTTGTTTGCCACCGGACGTCATGCCAATACTGCCGGACTCGGCCTGGAAAACGCAGGCGTTGCGCTACGTGAAAATGGTTCCATCGTCGTCGATGACCAGTTCAAAACCAATGTTGATTCAATCTATGCAATCGGCGACGTGATCGACCGCGTGGCGTTAACGCCAGTGGCACTGGCGGAAGGCATGATCGTCGCGGCCAACCTGTTTCTGCAGGGTGGACGGCGCATGTCGTACGAGAACATCCCGACGGCAGTGTTCAGCCACCCAAATGTCGGCACCGTCGGCATGACGGAAGCGGAGGCGCGCAAGCGATACGGCGCAGTGAAGATTTTCAAGAGCGAATTCAAGGCGCTCAAACATACCTTGTCAGGTTCGACCGAACGTTCCTTCATGAAGCTGGTGGTCGATGTCGCCAGCGATCGGGTGCTGGGCTTGCACATGGTCGGTGCAGATGCGGGGGAGGTGATGCAGGGATTCGCTGTTGCACTGCAATGCAATGCGACAAAGGCACAATTCGATGCGACCATCGGGATTCATCCGACCATGGCAGAAGAGTTTGTCACGATGCGCACGCCCGTGTAATGTTGGGCAATCAAAGTTCCGCCTGACACTGCTGCAAATCGCCTTAAATGTGCGAAAAACAAAAAAGTTTCAGTTCAGTGTAACAACTCGACAGGTTCGCGCGACTACATCTCCAGATCAGACTGATACCCGTCATCACAATCGACTGCACCCAGTCTGGCAAGTTCATCAATCGAATCACCCCTTAACTTATTTTATGGAGTTACAAATGAATAAATCCCTGCTGAAGTTGTCGATTGCTGCCCTGACAGCCGCTACGTTCTCCCTGCCCGCGGCTGCTGCCAGCGACACGCCTGACGGCGCCAAGTGCGCTGGGAAATGCGCGCCTGCAAAAGTTATCAAAAAGAGCAAGAAGCACAAGGCAGCTGCCAAGTGCGGCGCAAAATGTTCTGCAAAATGCGCTCCGAAATGTGCGCCTAAGTGTGCTCCCAAGTGCGCGCCAAAATGCGCACCAAAGTGCGGCGCAAAGTAAGCTCTTCGGGACAGGAATGGCGTCGGGTGTCATACTTGCCCGGCGTCCTTTCATCCAGCAAATCAGGCAATATGAATAACAAAGACTTGAGCGCAACGATGGGTCGTCAGACACCACAGCAGATCAGCAGCATGCAGTCTGCAGCGGAAGCATTGCTCGCATGTTATGCCGAGTTGGCAGCCGACAAATCGCATCTGCTGTCCGAAATTCTCCATGACAGCGTGCCCCGTCAGTGGGCGCATTATCCTGATGACGATGTCATCGATCGTACCAACGGCTATCAGTTTTTCTATCATTCCCATTCACCCGAAGATCGCGATGCGACAGGCGAGCATGGCCATTTTCACGTATTCGCGCGCCAGGATGTGCATGGAGATGCGATCGATACCGATACCGAACAAGATTTCCTGATGCAGTTGAATGGCGAGCAACCGGCGCACGCCAACACGATCCATCTGCTGTGCGTGGCGCTCGATGCCAAGGGCGTGCCTACCGCATTGTTTACTGTCAACCGCTGGGTGACCGGCGACCACCTGCTTAGCGCGGCGACAACATTACGTTTGCTGTTCAGCTTTTCCGTACATACACAACATGAGCTGCGGATCAACAAATGGTTGACCGCATTATTGGCCTTGTTCCGACCGCAAATTGAACAGCTCTTGATGGAACGCGACAAGGCTTTGCGGAAATTGGCAGAGAAACGACGGAAATCGGACTTGCTCGAAGATGAATCGGTCGAACTCTTGTCGAGCATTCCGATTGATATCGATCTGCAAATCAACTGGTTATTCAGTGATGAGAATGCAACGGGCCCGTAATCGGCTCCCGAAATCTGTTTGGCGAGTGTAACAAATCGAACCGCTGCAACGACTGATTGATAACACCACTACTTCAATCGGGACCATCATGCACGATATCGTTCAAGACTATTACGGCCGCCAGTTGCAGCATAGCGACGATCTCAAAACCAGCGCCTGCTGCGACATCAGCCAGATTCCGGCGTGGCTGAAACCCTTGCTCTCGCGGATCCATCCGGAAGTGCTGTCGCGCTATTACGGTTGCGGCCTGGTGTGTCCGCCGTTGCTGGAAGGCTGCCGTGTACTCGATCTTGGTTGCGGCTCCGGCCGTGACGTATATGCGCTCGCGCAACTGGTTGGTTCGACCGGCGAGGTAGTGGGCGTCGACATGACTGACGAACAGCTTGCAGTAGCCGAAAAGCATCGCGCCTACCATGCGGAGTCTTTTGGTTTCAACAATGTCCGTTTCCTGCATGGCTATATCGAGCACCTGGATGAACTCGGGTTGGAACCCGGCAGCTTCGATGTGATTGTGTCGAACTGCGTAGTCAACCTGTCGCCCGACAAGGACGCGGTGCTGCGCGGCGTGCAGCGTCTGCTCAAGGATGGCGGCGAATTTTACTTTTCCGATGTCTACGCCGATCGACGTGTACCGGATGCGGTGCGTAACGATCCGGTGCTGTATGGCGAATGCCTGGGTGGCGCATTATATTGGAATGATTTTTTGCGTCTGGCTCACCGCCAGGGCTTCACCGATCCACGCTTGGTCGACGACCGGCCGCTGGCGATCACCGATCCGGTACTGGCTGCGCGCGTCGGCAATCTGCAATTTTTCTCGGCTACCTATCGCTTGTTCAAACTCGACGTACTGGAAACTGCCTGCGAAGACTACGGCCAGGCTGTTGTCTATCGCGGCAGCATACCGGACAGCGCTGACCGCTTCGTACTCGACAAACATCACGATATCCAAACCGGCAAAGTGTTTCCGGTGTGCGGCAATACCTGGCACATGTTGCATGGCACGCGCTTTGCCGCGCATTTCGATTTCATCGGCGATTTCACCCGCCATTACGGCATTTTCGAGGGGTGCGGCAGTGCGCTGCCGTTCAACGGACAGAGTGGCACAACAAGCGGCGCTTGCTGCTGAGCGCAAACAGGAGAGTAACGATGGAAATTCTATTGATAGGCATTGCGCTGTTCCTGTCATTCGGCAACGGTGCGAATGACAATTTCAAGGGCTTTGCGACCGTCTGGGGATCGGACACATTGAGCTATCGCCAGGCATTGTTGCTGGCGACTGTTGCCACTGTTGCAGGGAGCCTGTTGTCGCTGTTTCTTGCCGACGGACTTGTGCAGCAATTCTCCGGCAAAGGCTTGTTGCCAAACGCGATTGTCAACGCGCCGCAATTCATCCTGAGCGTTGGCATTGCCGCTGCGTTGACCGTCATGATCGCGACCCGTGTCGGATTGCCGATTTCCACCACCCACGCGTTGATCGGTGGCCTGATCGGTGCCGGTTTGGCATCGAGTGCCGGTGATGTCCGGTTTGCCAAGCTGTGGAGCAGCTTCATGCTGCCGCTCTTGTTCAGCCCTGTGGCCGCTGCTGCGCTGGGTTATATCACA
>JAGWUK010000194.1 GCA_028868455.1 Burkholderiales bacterium
GAGCAGCATCTTAGATTTCCATGCGGAAATAAACTATTGGACCTTAGGCCTACGTGCCGGAGCAGTGTGCCGACGTGGAGAAAGCAGAAAGGCGCGTCGTCTCAGGCCTAACGTGGCGCTACGGCTGTAGCGAAAACCGCGGAAAGTGTGGGCATGGCAGATCGTGTCTGGCAGGCGGGGATGCCTGCGCATTCAGTCCGGTAATCTGTCCAGCAACCGTATCAATGCTGGCAAAGAACGCACCTGCATTTTGCTCATGACGCGCGCGCGATGGACTTTGACGGTTTTTTCGACGGTGCCGAGTTCGTCGGCGACTTGCTTGTTGAGTTTGCCTTCGATGATCAGGGCCATGACTTCGCGCTCACGCGGGGTCAGTGTGGCAAGCAGGTCTTGCACTTCTTGCCGTTCTGCGCGCACGGCGCGTGCCTGCTGATTGCGCTGGAAAGCGAGCTGTATCGCTGCCAGCAGTTGTGCATCGTCGACCGGTTTGGTCAGGAAATCGAGCGCACCGGATTTCATCGCCTGCACGCTGGCATGGATGTCGCCGTGGCCAGTTAAAAAGATCACCGGCAGGTCGCTTTGCATCTCGATCAGCCTGTGATGTAATTCTGTGCCGTTGATGCCGGGCATGGCCAGATCCAGCACCAGACAACCGGCTTGCGTGGCATTGCCGCTATCGAGAAAGGCTTGCGCCGTCTCGAAAGTCTGCACCGTTAATCCAGCCGATTTTAATAAGCGTGACAAGGCTTTCAGCACAGCGGCCTGGTCGTCGACCAAAAAAACGGTGGCTTCCGCAGTCATGACGCCTCCTGTGAGCACATCGGCAGGCGGCAATAGAAACTGACGCCACGGTCGGGATTGTTTTCGCACCAGAGGCGGCCGCCATTGGCTTCCACGATATTTTTACAAATCGACAGACCCAGACCCATGCCATGCTCTTTGGTGGTGTAAAACGGGGTAAATATTTTTTCCATTTTTTCCGGTGCGATACCACTGCCTGCATCACTGACCGTCAGCAGCACATCACCGTCGCCGCCGACGCTGCTGCGCAGCACGATGTGGCGCGCGTTTTCATCCAGCGCGGCACTGGCATCGGCAGCATTGATGATGAGATTGATGAGCACCTGTTGCAATTGCACAGGGTCGGCCAGCACGCAGGGATTGTCGCTGGCGACCTCCATGACCAAGGTGACGCCGCGGTTGATCAGATCATTATGCAGCAGGTGCTGGACTTCGCGCGCCAGCGCATTGATATCGACATGCTGTTGCAAGTTAACTTGTTTGCCAAATAAACGACGCAGGCGGCGGATGACTTCGCCTGCGCGCTGATCTGCTTCAACAATGTCCTGCAAAATCTCGCGTACTTCGTCGAGGTCGGGTTGCTCGCGCTGCAAAAAGCGCAGCGCTGCCTGGGCGTTGCTGAGAATGGCGGTCAGCGGCTGGTTCATCTCGTGCGCCAGCGCGCCGGACAATTCGCCCAGTGTGGCAACGCGCGCCAGATGCGTGACTTCCATGCGCTTTTGTTCCAGTTCCAGCGCCGCCCGTTTTGTGGCTGTGATATCGACGGCCACGCCGCGACTGAGCCTGGGTTTGCCGCCGGCATCGAGTTCCATTTGCGAGACGGCAGCAACCCAGCGTACCTGTCCGTCGGGTAAGACGATGCGCATGTCGGCCTGGGTTTTCTGCCGTTTGTGGATTTCGTTTTCCAGCCGCATTTGCAGGATGGCGTAGCGGTCGGCCGGGTGGATGTGCTCAAAAATACGTGCCGAGTTCAGCGCTTCGTCGGCGCTGAAACCGAATAGTTTGCGCCACTCCGGCGAGGCCCAGACTTCGTCGCTGGCAATATCGCGTATCCAGATGCCGAGACCGGCAGCATCGCTGGCCAGCGACAGGTTTTGCTGTGCCTGATGCAGGTCTTGCTGGCTGACTTGCAGGCGGTCTGATAAAAGCAATTCGCGCTGGCGGCGTTCGCGTTCGAGTTCGCTGACATCGCGCACGATGCAGATCACGGTGTCGCTCGTGGCGGGGGCGATGCGCGCGGCGAAATGACTTTCTTCTTCGTTTGGCGCGTGCAGGGTGTAAGGGACTTCCTGCACTTTGCCGCTGGTCAGTGCTTCCTCAATGGCCTGCATGAATCTGGCGGCGACGTCGGCGGGCAGGATGGCCGTGAGCCTGCGTTGTAATAATTCAGAGGCGGCCAGCGGCATCGCCTGACGCATGCTGGAGTGGACTTCGAGACAGGTGCCATCGCGTTGCAGGCTCAGAATCAGATCCGGAATCGCACGCAACAGCGCGCGGTTTTTTGCCTCGCTATTGAGTAAGGCAATCTGTGCGCGTTTGAGTAATGTCACATCGGTGACCAGCGCAAAAAATCCCAGCACGACGCCATCGATGCGATGCACCAGATATTGCACCCAGTTGTGCGTGGTTTCGCCATTGACGCTGACCAAAGTTCGTTCGAATTGCTGATCCATGCCTTTCAGCGCACCCTGGATATACGCGATGTTTTTCTGGAATAATTCCGGTCCCAGAAAATCGTGCAGATGGATCGTGAGCATTTCTTCCTGCGTGCGTCCAAACCAGCCCATGACTTCGTGATTGGCGTAGCCGCAGCGTAAATCCGCTTTCCAGTACGTGACTTTGCTGGGAAAGCGCTCTGCAATGAAATTGGCGATGTCGGACAGATCGATGGGTTGTTGCGTGGTGTTCTGGATCAGGTGCGCATGGGTAGACCGCAACGCGGCGATTTCCAGTTCCAGCTCGGTTTGACGCAGATAAAGTTCATGCAAACGCTGTTGTGTCTGCGCCCCGGACATCGGTGTCAGCAAATCAGGCTCCGCCAGCAGGCGCGCATTCAGCAGCGCCTGCGCCTGCAAGCGGCGCGCACCGATCACGTCGGTATCGCTGGTTTGCCCGGTCTGTGGTGCATGGGTGTTGCCTGCTGGGGTCGTCATTTGGCGCTGGGTTCCAGATGGGTGAGTGCAAACTGCAGTAGTCATCATAGAGGATTTGCCAGACTTTTTCGTCTGTTAATGTGACGCAATGACGCTGCGATGTGGTTTTACGACAGCGCGCCTGCCCTTGTGCTGAATTTGTGCAGTTTTCGTTGCCGCTTGGATACTGGAGAGTAGTATGGGTAATTTAAAACAAATGCCGCAATGTTCATGCGCGGGATACGATGTTTTGTGCCGATACTCCCCCTGTAACTTGATTTTGTGCAATCAGGACAAACGCTGTTGCACCAGAATCCAGGGTTTGACCACCACGGTCCACAGACTGATATCTTGCTCGAGCCAGAGTTGCGCCTGAGCATCGCTGACTTTGCTGATCTTGCCTTCGGCCAGCAGTGCGCCGATTTCTGTGGCATTGTCATTCGCCATATGCGCCGCCACGTCGACCAGATCGAGCCCGCTCTGAACCGCGATCACATTGCCGCTGGCGAAGTGGCGCAATAATTCGCTCCACGGAAAAGTCGCTGTTTCCATATTGATTTTGCTGCGCAGCGCATCGTTCAAGGCGTTTTGTTGAGAGTGTTTATCAGACATAAATGAAAAAATAGAATAGGACTGACGCAAAACCGCCCCGGCGGTGATATTGCTCCTTGTCGTACGATGTGTACGCTCTTCGTCAGCATTTCTTGCCGGAACGATTTTGTGTCAATCTTTAAATAAAAAAGGATGAAAATGCCGAAAGTGTAAACAAAAATGCTATTTTCTGGTCTGGGACGGATGCAAAACCGCGCCAGCAGCATCATGAAGCCTCGTTGCTGCCATCCTTGCCGGCACAATTTTACGTCTGTCCATCCTGCCATAGTTCATTTACGTCGTCACGCCGCCACGGGGTGACGGCATACAAGAGATCATCGATGACGCTGAAACGCCAATTGCTGCTTGCTATTTCCCTGTTATTTTTTATCGTGTTTGCCGGTTTGCAACTGCTGACCGTTTTGAGCACCAGAGATTATCTGCAACAGCAAATGGCGACGCACGCGCAGGATGCGGCCACCACGCTGTCGCGCCAGCTGATGAGTGCGCTGGAGAAAAAAGACCTGACGCTGACCGGCATCGAAGTCGCCACCGTGTTCGACCGTGGCTATTACCAGACCATCGCCGTGCTCGATCCGGAAGGCAAAACCTTGCTGCGACGCGATCTGCCCGCCAGCGCCGTCCAGGTGCCGCACTGGATGCAGACGATCTTTCACTTGCAGATGGCGCCCGGCGAAGCCTTTATTACCTCCGGCTGGCAGCAATTGGGCAAGGTCGTGGTCGTCAGCCAGCCTGCGTATGCGTATGATTTTTTATGGAAGTCCTTGCGCGAAACCACGCTGTGGATGTTGTTGATGTATGGCGTGGCGTGCGCACTGACGGTGTTTTTATTGCGCGTGATTTTGCGCCCTCTGCAAAAAATCGAACAAGTGGCGCTGGCGATCCGCAATCGCGATTTTCAGCACATCCATGTCATGCCCAAAGCGCGCGAATTAAAACGCGTCGTCATCGCCATGAACCAGATGTCGGATCGTATCGCCGGCATGCTCGATGAAGAAATCCACAAGGCCGAAGCCTATCGCCGCGAAGCCTATATCGATAGCGTGACCGGGCTGGAAAACCGCGCCGGCTTCGACGTCTATCTGCAGCATTTACTGACCGAAGAAGGGCGCTTCGATCTCGGTGCCTTGTTTTTGCTGGAATTCGACGGCTTGAAAGAATTCAATCAGCAATACGGTTACCAGAGCGGCGATGTCTTGCTGGCCAATCTCGCCAATGGCCTGCGCACCGCCATGCACGGCCAGGCCGCTGTGATTGGCCGCATCGGCGGCACGGCGCTGGCAGCGGTTTGCCTTGATCTCGAAAAATACCTGGCCGGGACGCTGGCAAACGCCTTGCAAAGCAACCTGAACCAGTTATTGCACGAAGCCAGCGAAGGCCAGGTGCAGATGCATGCCGCCCTCGTGCTGTTTACGACCACGCAATCGCGCGCCGAAATTTTTTCGCATGCCGATCTGGCGATAGAAAGCGCGCGGCAGGATCGTTGCCGCGACATTGGCGTCGTCGATCTGGAGCAAACATCGCCGGGACTGGCCGGATCGCAAGGCTGGCGTACCCTGATTTGCGACGCACTGGCAGAAAAGCGCTGGGTGTTGTTTTGCCAGGAAATCAAAAACGTGCAACACGGCAGTCTGCAACAACATGAAATTTTTTCGCGCCTGCTTGATCAGCAAGGGCAACTGCTGGACGCGCAGCAATTCCTGCCGATGGCATTGCGCCACCATCTGATGCCGGACATCGACAAGGCAGTGCTGACGCTGATCGCCGATATCGCTGCTGCCGACGCCAAAGAAAACAAGGCGATGGCGGCGCCGGTGGCTGTCAATCTGTCGCTGCAATCGCTGCGCGACCGCGCCTTTTGCACCTGGCTGGCCACGCATCTGGCCGCTTCGCCGCAACTGGTGCGCCTGCTCGCCATCGAAATCAGCGCCTCGACATGCAGCCGCGACGATGCCGCCGCCAGAAAACTGTTTGCGATGCTGCGTCAGGCCGGCGTGCGTATCGGCATCGACAATTTCAGCACCGAGTCGGATATCCTGACTTTAATCCGCGACCTGCCGCCGGATTACCTGAAGCTCGACGCCCGCCTGCTCAGCGACAGCGTCGGCAATCCGGCACGGCTCGCGCATGTGCGCTCCATCCTGAGTCTGGCGCGCTCGCTGGACATTGCGGTGTACGCACAAAATCTGGAAACCGAAGAACAGCGTCAATTATTGGCGGCCGAACAGATATGGTGCGCGCAGGGATATCTGTACGGGGCGCCAGCGCCTTGCTGACAATCAGCTGCAAGCGCAACACCGATTCAGAGCTGCTGCTCTTTCTGCATTTTTTCTATCAGCTCTTTCCACAGGCGCACCGTCGATGCGCCGCCTTTTCGGGTGTGGCCGCTGGCCAGCCATAAGTCTTCGTCGTTAAAACTGTAGACCGGCACCAGGTCGGTACGTGCCGACGCCAGCTGGATGGTTTCATTCAGATTGTCGAGTATCCACGGCTCGGCGCTGGGTGTTGGATAGTACGCCAGCACCATGTGGGTTTCGCCGATGTTGGTGGCACGCACATAGGTGATGCGCAGACGCTCGACGGGGATGCCAAGTTCTTTCAAGGCCATGTATTTGGCGATCGCATAGTCCTCGCAATCACCGCCCCACGACGCGACAAATTCTACCGGCGTAGCCCAATAATCCGGCACGCCCCAGTGTT
>JAGWUK010000195.1 GCA_028868455.1 Burkholderiales bacterium
CCCCAATCAAATACCGGCAATTTCAGGCTGATCTCGACACCGCGCTTGATCGCGCTGCCACCACTGGCATTATCAAATACGGTATTACGCCGTACGCCGAGTTCTATGTCGGTCAGGCTGGTGATCTGCTTCAAACCCTGCGCCCTGGCACTCGCCTCGAATTCTGCTTGTGCCAGCCGGATATCGAGCCGGTCTTTGTTCGCCATCGTTGCGATTTCTTCTGCACTGCGCGGTACTGTTGGCAAGTCGGGAAAATGCTCTGGCAGTTTCAAGCTTTGCACTTGTGCGTCACTGAGACCGAGCAGGCGGATCAGCGCTTCGCGTGCGCTGCTGGCGGCATACTCGGCGGCCACCGCCTGTGCCATCGCATCGGCATAGAACGCCTGTTGTCGCTCCTTTTGCAATTTGCTGAAATTACCTGCCTTCTGCATGCGCGCTGCCAGTTCTGCTCCGGCTTCTGCAGCATCGCTGACCTGTCTTGCGTATTGCAGACTTTGCTGCGCGGCGACAGCGCGTACCCAGGCTTGCCTGACTTGGGTGACCTGATCAATTACATCCATTGCGATTTGCAGTTGCGCCATTTCTATGCGCTGACCAGCCATTGCC
Organism: Burkholderiales bacterium; assembly: GCA_028868455.1. GTDB lineage: Bacteria > Pseudomonadota > Gammaproteobacteria > Burkholderiales > Burkholderiaceae_D > Undibacterium. The sequence continues at coordinate 607 of JAGWUK010000195.1, forward strand.
TGCCGCTGCGGCAGCGTCAGTAAGTCGAGCAAGCCAAAACTCAGCATGCGGCCGATTTCCACTTCGTCGATCAGACGTGAGCGTTCAAAGGCGAACACCGGATTGGCAATACGACCGGATTGCGCAGCACTGGCTGCATCAGCCCAGTGTTGTGCCAGCATGGCCTGAATCGCTGGGCTATTGAGCAAAGCCAGATGTACCGCATCGGCCTGACTCAGGGGCTGGTTCAGCAGGGCTGTGGCCGCGCTTTCCATGGCCGTTTTTTGTTTCTGATCGAGCGCCAGCCGCAGTTTGCCTTGCGTAAAACCGGCGGTCGCCTGATTGGTGCGGTCAATGGATTGGCCGATATCAAAACTGGCGCAACCCGATAAAGCCAGGGCAGCAGAAGCCAGCCATAAGCGAGAATAAGGAATCATACAATCCTCTTGAGAAAAACAATGAATCTGTAGAACAAGCAACAGGAATCAACTATCCCGGCAACGCGTCACTTAGGTGGAACATCAAGTATGTCCCAAGCTACGCAAACAGCTACCAAGGCATTGCCACATTTCAATCTATTGCATGCTACGCGAGAACACACGGCGGCAAACTTGCACCGCAGCGTCATTAAGCGATGCGCTCATCAACGGCGCATCGCTAACTCATTCATCAAGAAACGGCGGGAGGACGCCAGATGCGGGTCCGTTGCAGACCTGCGATGGGTAAGTCAATTAATTGGGGCGGTGTCCAGACCGGTTCAGCAAAGCCGGCTGCCACAGCAGGCATTTGCAAAACAAAACTCCCCGTCTTGCAATCGTGTCCGGTCTTGCAGTTTTTACCCGCATTGACAAACATCGCCATGTCATCACAACAGTCGTGCTGCTGGCCGGATACCTGCATGGACATTGCGCCATCTTGACCTTGCATTTCTTCCTGCATGGGGCAAGGCGTCTGCATTTGCGTCAAACCCGCGTAGCCATACACTGGCAATGCCAGGCACAGCAACAACAGTATCAGGGTACGCAAAAAATGCATGGGTTCAATCAGGCTCAATAAAATCTCAAAGGCAGATCATAGCAGTTTTGTCGCTGAACAGGCATGGCAAACCGATCGCTGAGCGTGTGCATTAAGTCAGCAACAGGCTCAATGCAAGCCCCCACATCATCAGGCCGATAGCTGCATCCAGGCGCCGCCAGGCCTGCGGATTTTCAAACACCGGCGCGAGCAGGCGCGCCCCGTAGCCAAGAGCCAGATACCAGATGGTGGCATTGGCAATCGCCCCCAGGCCGAACCAAAATTTGCCCGTGCCAGCCTGCTGGCCACCGACCGCCCCCAACAGAATGACCGTATCCAGATAGACATGGGGATTTAACAGCGTCACGCCCAAAACGGCCGCCAAAGCCTGCGCACGCCGCGGCAATTGCTCACCCTGCGACACATGCAAAGTCTGTGTTTGCAATGCCGATCGCCAAGCGCGCCAGCCATACCAGAATAAAAACGCGGCACCGCCCCAACGTGCCAGAGTCAACAAAGAAGCATGGCTGGCGATCAACGTACCGACACCCAGTATGCCAGCGGAGATCAGGGCGATTTCGCAAGCGATGCATGTCAGCACTGTCAGACCGACATGCTGGCGACGCAAGCCCATACGCAAGACATGCGCATTTTGTGAGCCGATCGCCATGATCAAACCTGCGCTCAAGCCCATTCCTTTAAAAAAAACCATCCACATTGCTATCTCCTCTGCCCAAAGTCCTGCGCCAGTCGTGGCGACGTCGCTGCCTGCGGTCAATCGCAGGGTCGGATGCATTTTGGTATCGGAACGCGTTAATATGAAGAAAATTTAATTTATTTACTTAATCATTAAAAATTTTAACTATGCAATTTGATACCCGACAATGCGCAGCCTTCATGCACGTCATCGACAGCGGCAGTTTTGAGGCGGCTGCACAGACCTTGCATCTGACAGCCTCGGCGGTGTCGCAGCGGGTACGCGCGCTTGAGATTCAGATGGGCAATACCTTGCTGACACGCAATCGCCCTTGTCGGCCTACACCGGCGGGACAGCGTCTGCTACAGCATTTGCGCCGGGTCGCCGAACTTGAGCAAGACTTGCAGAGTGAATTGACGTCCGTCCAGACAACACCGGTCAGTATCGCCATTGCCATCAATGCCGATAGTCTGGATAGCTGGGTACTGCCGGCGGTTGCAGACTTTTTGATCGATGAGCAAATCCTGCTGGATGTGTGTATAGATGACCAGGATCACACGCACGATCTGCTGGAAAGCGGCATGGTGCTTGGCTGCATTTCCGCCGAAGCCCAGGCCATGCGCGGTTGCCAGGCACAGTCGCTCGGCACCATGCGTTATTACGCCGTCGCCAGCGCAGACTATTGCGCGCGCTGGTTCCCGCAAGGACTCAACAGGGAAAGTGCAAGGCTGGCGCCCGTGTTGACCTTTAATCGCAAAGACAAATTGCAGTCGCAATTTTTGTTAAAGCATTTCGGCCTGCCGGAAAACGCTTTCCCGCGTCACTACCTGCCAGCCACCGCCCCGTATAACCGTGCGATTGCGCTTGGGCTGGGCTGGGGCATGATGGCTGAACTCATGTTGCAAGACATTGACGCAGCAAAGCAACCCGTCCGCATTGCCCCAAATCTGCCAGTCGATGTGCGCCTGTACTGGCACACGTGGAAGGTACAGACACCGCGCCTCGCCCGGCTCTCGCAAACGCTGGTCGGACAAGCCAGAAAAATAATGCGCCAAGACTAATCAGCGCGACGCTGCGTGAGCGCCGGTCAGCCGATTACTCCGTACATTGCTTGCATGTTGCCAGTTGCTGATTGCGCCATGCCTGCCGGTAAATATGTAATGCCATTACCAGAGCGACGGTCATCATGGCGGCAGCCAGCAAAAAGGTCGCTCGCATACCTGCACTGACCGATGCCGCCCCCCCGTCCCAATCTGCTTCGTGGTCGTCGTTGTGATTTGTGGTGTCGTCGTGACTTTGCCTGTTGCCGGGTCGATGTCTCCGATGAGGTTGTTGTTCGCACCGAGTAAAACGTCCGGTTTGGTTTTTACAATCGTTCCCGTCACTCCTTCGCCGGTCGTACCGGCGTTGGTGCTTACCCTGATTCCTCCTCCGGTTGGCAGGCGTAATGTCCGCAGGCTGTTGATCACGCCTGGGATCACCGCGGTTGTCAGCATGAATATGCCGACGCGTACCTTTCTGTCGTTCAGGGCTTCTGTGACGAGTTTGTCGCAGGCGCCGCTGCTAATGCCTGTGCAGTAGCTGTTTCTGAATTTGGTGACGTCTTGTGCTTGTTGTATATCGCTGCCAAACAGGCTGGCATTGCCTTGTGTTGTTCCGTAAGTCTGGATGTTGTTGGACTGACAGGCAAAGATGCCGCAAAATTTCCGTTGATATCTCTCGCTCAGCGAATTCAAAGTGGGATTACACCAACTAAATCACTGATTTTTAAAGAAAATTTAGTTTATCTATTTTTTCTCCCTTGAAAAGCGCAGACCTCGCCCATATAATTAGCACTCGTTGGGTTAGAGTGCTAACAGCGCTGTTTCCCCAGCTTAAAATGAATTTTGATGTACTTCCCAGTAATTAAATTACTCGCAAATTATTAAAGGAGCTTGTATGAACCTTCGTCCCCTGCACGATCGCCTGATCGTTAAACGTCTGGATCAAGAAACTAAAACCGCATCCGGTATCGTTCTGCCTGACGCTGCAGCTGAGAAACCAGACCAAGGTGAAGTATTGGCCGTTGGTGCAGGCAAACAATTGGATAACGGCACAGTGCGCGCACTGGAAGTCAAAGTCGGCGACCGCGTTCTGTTCGGCAAATACTCTGGTCAGGCTGTCAAGGTTGACGGCAATGAAGTGCTGGTAATGCGTGAAGAAGATATCTTCGCGATCGTACAGAAGTAATTTCCGTATCCCTAAGCACTTAGATAAGCACTTAGATATCCTCAAGATTCTGGAGAAAATAACATGGCAGCTAAACAAGTAATTTTTGGCGATGACGCACGTGCGAAAATCGTTAACGGCGTAAACATCCTGGCAAATGCAGTTAAAGTCACACTGGGCCCTAAAGGTCGTAACGTGGTTCTGGAACGTTCTTTCGGCGCACCTACCGTCACTAAAGACGGTGTATCCGTTGCTAAAGAAATCGAACTGAAAGACAAACTGGAAAACATGGGTGCCCAGCTCGTGAAAGAAGTTGCTTCCAAAACTTCTGACAACGCTGGTGACGGCACAACAACAGCGACAGTATTGGCTCAAGCGATCGTTCGTGAAGGTTTCAAATACGTTGCAGCTGGCTACAACCCAACTGATCTGAAGCGCGGTATCGACAAAGCTGTGACGGCTCTGGTTGCTGAAGTAAAAACCTTGTCCCGCCCAACAACAACCAACAAAGAAATCGCTCAAGTTGGCTCTATCTCTGCCAACTCCGATGCAGACATCGGCGACATCATTGCTAACGCGATGGACAAAGTCGGCAAAGAAGGCGTGATCACAGTTGAAGACGGCAAATCCCTGAACAACGAACTCGACATCGTTGAAGGTATGCAGTTTGACCGTGGCTATCTGTCCCCATACTTCATCAACAATCCAGAAAAACAATCCGTTATTCTGGAAAACCCATACATTCTGTTGTTCGACAAAAAAATCTCGAACATCCGCGATCTGCTGCCAGTATTGGAACAAGTCGCCAAATCTGGTCGCCCACTGTTGATCATTGCTGAAGATGTTGACGGCGAAGCGCTGGCAACTCTGGTTGTGAACAACATCCGTGGCATCCTGAAAACAGCCGCTGTGAAAGCGCCTGGCTTCGGTGATCGTCGCAAAGCAATGCTGGAAGATATCGCTATCCTGACTGGCGGTAACGTGATTGCTGAAGAAGTTGGCCTGACTTTGGAAAAAGCCACTCTGACAGATCTGGGTCAAGCTAAACGCGTTGAAATCGGTAAAGAAAACACGACTGTGATCGACGGCGCTGGCCAGGCTATCGGCATCGAAGCACGCGTAAAACAAATCCGCGCGCAAATCGAAGAAGCAACTTCTGACTACGACCGTGAAAAACTGCAAGAACGCGTTGCCAAACTGGCAGGCGGTGTTGCTGTGATCAAAGTCGGTGCTGCAACTGAAGTTGAAATGAAAGAGAAAAAAGCACGCGTTGAAGATGCTCTGCATGCAACTCGCGCTGCTGTTGAAGAAGGTATCGTTCCTGGCGGCGGCGTTGCTCTGTTGCGCGCTCGTGCAGCAGCTGGCGACATCAAAGGCGACAACCACGACCAAGACGCAGGTATCAAGCTGGTACTGAAAGCGATCGAAGCACCTCTGCGTGAAATCGTAGCGAATGCCGGTGGCGAACCAAGCGTTGTAGTCAATGCTATCGTGAACGGTTCTGGCAACTACGGCTTCAATGCTGCAAACGACACCTACGGCGACATGATCGAAATGGGCATTCTGGATCCAGCAAAAGTCACTCGCTCTGCTCTGCAAAACGCAGCGTCTGTTGCTGGCCTGATCCTGACAACCGATGCACTGGTCGCAGAACTGGCTGAAGACAAACCAGCTGGCGGCGGCATGGGTGACATGGGCGGTATGGGTGGCATGGGTGGTATGGGCGGCATGATGTAAT
>JAGWUK010000196.1 GCA_028868455.1 Burkholderiales bacterium
TGTAACAGATGATAGGCCATTCTTTGCGCGGATTTAGGACCCACGCCAGGCAAGCGGCGCAATGCCTCCGCCAGTGAGTCGAGACTGCCGATTTTTTTCACGTTCAGAAAGGCATCTTGAAACCAGGTGGCAAAGGCATACCTGCAGTCAATCCAGACATTTTTTCTTGGGAAGTAGCTTCCGCTTTACGTACGGCATCATTAAATGCGGCGGCTACCAGATCTTCCAGCATGTCTTTATCGTCAGCCAGCAAAGAAGGGTCAATCGTAACGCGCTTGACATCGTTCTTGCAGGTCATGACCACTTTGACCAGACCGGCACCGGATTGTCCTTCGACTTCGATCAAGGCCAGTTGATCTTGCGCTTTTTTCATATTGTCCTGCATGGCCTGTGCTTGCTTCATCAAGCCTGCGAGTTGATTTTTCATCATGAGAATTTCTCCTGAAATAAAGGATGGAATAATAAAGTATCGGAAAATTCAAAAGCCCAGCATCAGACTGGCTTAATGCTGCCTGTGATAATGGATGCGCCGAAATCCCGCATCAAAGTCTGAATGAAGCTGTCATTTTGTATGGACTGCTCTGCCTGTTTTTGCCTCGCCTCGCGCTCTGCAATGGCTTGCGCGTTGGCGGTTAGTTCAACAGCACCGATTTTGGTTTCGATGCGCACTGCCCGGCTAAATCGTTCTGCCAGTGCGCCGCTTAATTTATCGACGCTACCAGCAGACAATAAAGTCGCCAGCGGAACACGCAATTCAAAAACAAAGGCATTCCCGTCGCGTCGGCAAAGGATTAATTCGCTCTGCTGCGCGAGTTGCTGAGCAACACCACGCACTGGCAAACCGGCGGCCAGCGCTGGCCAGTTGCCATCCCAATCCAATTCAGGAACAGCTTGCGTTGATACGGTGCGGTCTTGCTCTGCCTGCGCAGGTTCTGGTATCGGTGCCTGAAAGTCAACCATCTCTGCAGCCATCTTTGCAGGTGCAGCAGCTTTTTCATTGCGTGTGACAACTGATGGCGCAGATGAAATCGTTTGCTGGTTTGTCGCCGGTGTCGACAGCATTAAAACGTCGTCATCCCATGGCGGTGGCATATCGTCCATTCCCATCGGCTCCGATTCCATCTCAAACCTGGGAATTGACCTGGGCATGGCGTTCGCTGGCTGTGCAGCTGCAATGCTTTCAACGCTGTTGGCAGGCGCAGGCTCGGGCAGTGAAACCGGCACCGGCGCCGGAACGACAGGCGCTGCCGGCGTAGGTACGGTTGCTGGCGACACTGGAGCTACCGTCGTTGCAGCGACAGCGGGAACTGTTTGCGTGATTGGTGCCGTTGATGCTGATGGTGCAGGACGAGATGGTGTCGCCGCTTGTTTGCCACTCCCGGCCCGCGCAGCCGCCAAAGCTGCCATCGCAGGACTCAGGCGCTGCCCTGTGGCAGTGGCAGTAGTGACAGCAACAGGAGGAGCGTCAGTCGCAACGGCAGTTGCCTGAGCCGGTTTTGTCGGTGTTGGCGGCAAAGCCTTTGAAGTCGTCGATGCAGAAATGACCGCTTCCGGAGCGGATGTCCGTGCGGGTCGCGCTGGTGCTGCCGGCGCGCCTGAACGTGGTGCCTGGCTTGGATGCGATGCTGTGGACGTTTGTCCACTTTCCGTCGGCCGGAATGCCAGCATACGCAGCAATGTCATACTGAAACCGGCGTATTCGTCCGGCGCCAGCGCCAGCTCATTGCGGCCATGCACTGCAATTTGATAATAAAGCTGAATATCTTCTTTGGTGAAACACTGTGCGAGACGCAAGACTTGCTCGCGCTCAGGCAAATCTTCCGCCACAGCGGACGGTACCAGTTGCGCGATCGCAATCTGGTGCAATAAAGTGCCCAGGTCTTGCAATGCCGCCTTATAAGAAAGACTGCGCGCCGCCATTTCATCGGCAACGTCCAGCAAAATGGCGCCATCGGATGCCACGAGTCCATCCAGCAAACGAAACAGGTAAGATTGGTCCAGAGCGCCCAGCATTCCTTGTACAGCATCCAGACTGACCTTGCCAGCGGCATAGGCGATGGCCTGATCTGTCAGCGACAAAGCGTCGCGCATGGAACCATGTGCACCTTGCGCCAGCAGGCGCAATGCCGGGACATCAAATTCAATCTGCTCTTGCCCCAGAATATTTTCCAGATGGGCAATGATGTGACCCGGCGGCATTTGCTTCAGATTAAATTGCAGACAGCGTGATAAAACCGTGACCGGAATCTTTTGCGGATCGGTAGTGGCGAGAATAAATTTCACATGCTCAGGTGGCTCTTCCAGAGTCTTCAACATCGCATTGAAGGCATGATTGGTCAGCATGTGCACCTCGTCGATCATATACACTTTAAATCGTGCATTCGACGGGGCATAAATCGCCTGCTCCAGAAGGGACGCCATTTCGTCGACGCCGCGATTCGAAGCGGCGTCCATTTCGATGTAATCGACGAAACGCCCTGCATCGATCGCCGTACAGGCTTCGCAAACGCCGCAAGGCGTCGCGGTGATGCCGGTTTCGCAATTAAAGGATTTGGCCAGGATGCGCGACAGCGTCGTTTTGCCGACACCTCGGGTACCGGTAAACAGATAAGCATGATGCAGACGTTGCTGCTCAAGCGCATGAGATAAGGCACGAACCACGTGCTCCTGCCCAACCAGCGTTTCAAAGCTTTTTGGGCGATATTTTCGGGCGAGAACTTGATAGGACATGGCGGGATTTTACCCTATTCGGCGTAGCGGATTGGCGTTCACTTGCTCAGAATTGCAAATATCCGAGCACCAGCGCTCGGATATGCGCCTGAAATCCGGCATCGATCTTTCTTTGCGGCGTCAGCATCAGTCGTTGATATAACAAACCATAGACGGCAGCATGCACGACCTCCGCGCTCTTTCCTGCATAATTTGCGGCATCGCTGCTGGCTGCAAAGGCCTGCTCCCAGACGCGAACGATCTGCCCGTATAAATCGCTATATGCTTCGATGTCGGAAATCTGGCGCTCAAGCAAAATCAGCGCTGACCACTCTTCGGTTTTCTCAGTATGCAAAGCGATAACCCGATCAATCAGGAAGGTCACGATCTGAACCAATGGCTGCCCTTGCTGTTCGACGACCCAGGTTTGCATGGCAATGCCGATATTTTTAAAGCGTTCGTGAATGCAATGGGCCGCGATGGATTTCTTTCCGGGAAAATATTCATACAGGGTTCCCAAACCGACACCGGCCACCAAGGCAATATCGCGCATCGTTAGCTGCGCATAGGATTTCTCTACCAAAAGCCGAACAAAGGCATCCAGAATCGCCCCCTGCGTCATTTTGGAGCGCTGCTGCACTGGCTTGCGCCTTAACTTTAACGGGCTGACATTCTCATTCATTACTGCAAACTCTTTCCGGACAAAGGCGAACACCATCACGGTTGCACCAAGCTACACTGCCTGTATCGCTTTCCAGCGCATATCAACCAATAACAGGAGACAGACATGACATGGCAAACGCACGAAATCAGCAACCAGGTTTCAGAGCTGCAAGACTACAATATTTTCACTAGTGATGCGGTTCTAATGGATGCTTTGCAGCGCGCCGGAGGCGGTTGGCATGCGGATCGCCTGGCAAGCAGCGGTGCAGAACTGGGCAGCCAGGCTGTTTTGCAACTCGGTGAACTGGCCAACCGGCACTTACCTGAACTGCGCACCCATGACCGCATCGGCAAACGCATTGATCAGGTCGATTTTCACCCCAGTTGGCACGAGCTGTTGAAATTGGTGCGCAAGGAAGGTCTGCATGCAATGCCGTGGATGACGCCACGCGTTGGCGCACAAGTGGCGCGCGCTGCCAGTTATTTTTTGCAATCGCAAGTGGAAGCTGGCTCGCTATGCCCGACGACCATGACGTTCGCAGCCATTCCCGTATTGCAAAACGAGCCCGAATTATTTGCCAGTCTCAAGGACAAATTATTTTCGCTTCAGCACGATCCGCGCGATCTGCCTATAGAACAAAAAACGTCCATCATGATCGGTATGGGCATGACCGAAAAACAGGGAGGCTCGGATGTGCGCAGCAATACCACCGTTGCCCGGCCCGTCGCAGAGGAAGGTCGCGGGCAGGCCTACTTACTGACCGGGCACAAATGGTTTTTCTCCGCACCGATGTGCGACGCCCATCTGGTGCTGGCCAAAACCGAAGGTGGACTTTCCTGCTTTTTTGTGCCGCGCTGGAAGCCGGATGGCAACAAAAATGCCGTTCAGGTGCAAAGGCTCAAGGATAAGCTCGGTAACAAATCCAACTCCAGCAGCGAAGTGGAATTTCAGGACGCCTGGGGCATCATGGTCGGCGTTGAGGGACGCGGTATTCCGACCATTATCGAAATGGCCAATCTGACCCGCCTCGATTGCGTCATCGGCAGCGCCGCCCTGATGCGTCACGCGCTGGTGCAAGCCTTGCATCATGTACGCCAGCGCAGCGCCTTCGGCAAATTGCTGGCCGATCAGCCATTGATGCGCAATGTGTTGAGCGACCTGGCACTGGAAAGCGAAGCCGCTACCAGAATCATGGTCAGACTGGCTTCCACACTCGAATCCCCCGACGATCCTTTGCAACGCGCGTGGAAACGCATCATTACGCCAGCCGCAAAATTCTGGATTTGCAAACGCGCACTGGAATTCACTGGCGAATGCATGGAAGTCTGGGGCGGCAATGGCTATGTAGAAAGCGGCCCGATGGCCAGACTGTATCGCGAAGCGCCGGTCAATTCTATTTGGGAAGGATCAGGCAACGTCATGTGCCTGGACGTGTTGCGCGCCATTGAACGCGATCCGGAAGGAATACGTTTGCTCCTGGCGCAGTTTGCTGCTTCGGATTCGGAACCTATCCGCCAGATGGTTGCCGAACTTGCCAGCGACTTACAGGCCAGCCCGGAACAAAGAGAAATGGGCGCGCGCCGCTTTGCTCAAAAACTGGTGCTGACAGCGCAAGCGCAGATCATGCTGGAACAGGCACCCGCAGACATCGCCAGCGCTTTCATCAGCAGCCGTCTGGATGCGGGTTGCGGTCGCGTCTACGGCACGCTGGATTCTGCCGTGGGCAGCGATTTACAGCAAAGTATCCTGCAACGCGCGTGGCAAGAATAAGCTTAAGCTGTCTTCCCATCGCGCCAGACTTCTGACGGTATGCTTCAGCGGCGAGCATCGGGCTCGCCGTTTTTTTGCAGAAACTCCTGCTCCAACTGGGCAAAAAAGTTTTCACGGCGCGCTAATTCTTCACGCAGCGCAGTCACTTCCCTGGTCAATGCGCGAATATCGGCATGCATTTCGCGCTCCAGCAACTCTTCTTCCTCACCGACAAACAGCGCGGCAATATTCGCGGTCACGATGGAAAACATGGCATATCCCAGCAACACGATAAAGACCGCAAAAATTTTCGACGCCGGGGTGGATGGCACGATATCGCCATAGCCCACGGTGGCGATCGTCGTGAATGCCAGCCAGACGCCATTCGCATAACTATGCACATTCGGTTCTAGCCAGTAAAAGCCAGCGCCTGCCGACGTCAACATCAGCAAGGCCATCACGATCATCTGCATCAGATGGCTGGGCTTCATGTGCTTCAGTACCAGCGTGGCAATGCGCATAACGATGGCTGCACACAATCCTAGCCGCAACACCCATTCCACCAGACTCCAGTCGGCCGAAGTCGGAATCGTGCTGGCGATACAACCAACGATAATACTCAGGTCCAGTGTCAGCTTGCCGCTGCGACGTTTTTTAAAACGGTTTTTCCGCCATTGCAGATAGGTATCCAGCGCCAAAAGCAAAGCCACGAGGCCATATAGCACATGACCGCTGAAGCGCACTGTGGCACTGAAACTGTCCAGCAAAAAATAAAATGCCGGAATGGAAAGCAGCAATCCAGCCAGCAATAACGGCCTGGAAACCCAGTTCATAAAACGTTGCGTCGCCGGGAATATCCCACTGCTATCACCATGCTTTTTATTATTCACACGACCCTCTTACTTCAGATGAATTAACGACGACATGTTGACATGATCAATCAACGCCTGCATTGACTTGCCATAAGCTGTTATCCGGCATCCATTCTTATTGAAGAAACCGTTCAATATCAACATAGAATTTACGCAAAATTGCCCGGCAATTTTTCGATTCACTGATCAATGTAATCAAGACATCTGGCACATTGCCAAATATTGATGCGCCGTGAAAACCAAA
>JAGWUK010000197.1 GCA_028868455.1 Burkholderiales bacterium
AATTGACGCTGCGAACCATCAGGAAGTTTTACTGAGACCATGTGACTCTCCATAGAGGCATTAGATTTGCCGAAATTTTCAATTGAAAAATGAAATTAAAAAATGCAGACGAAAAAAAAGCACGGCTAGCCGTGCTTTTTTCAATTTATTACAGATGAAAAAGATCCTCGACTAGAGTCGCTCCCAAACCATTTTCGTGGTAGTTCGCGGTGTCATAACCAGGATGCCTTTCTCGCTCTTATCTAAGAAAATCAATTTCTAAATTCATGGTAGACACGATTGGACTCGAACCAACGACCCCTACCATGTCAAGGTAGTGCTCTAACCAGCTGAGCTACGCGTCTAAAGAAACGAAATTATAGCAGAGGTGCGCAGGAAATTACTAGTAGGGAATTTGAAAAATTATCTGTACCATATTCCGACACTTATACTCCTGCACTGCTCTAGATGCCTGGCCTTCATTTTTGAAAAGAGAAATTGAAAGTTTTCCTGCGTTACCGGGCAATTTTATATCTATCAACCAGAACTACATCCATGTCTCAAAATATGCACAAAGCAGACAGCAATCATTTGCACGATCACCGCGCTGGCGACGCGGAACACAGGCACTACTTTGAAAATCGCAGTCAAAAAATTCTGGCATATGCACTCAGCCTGACGCTCGGGTTCGCCGGAATCGAATGCTTGTTTGGCTTTTGGGCAAATTCCCTGGCACTGATCTCGGATGCAGGCCATATGCTGACAGATTCCGCTGCACTCGGTCTGGCTCTGCTGGCGCAGATTATTGCGAAGCGACCACCAACGGCAAAAAATTCGTTTGGCTTCGGACGCGCGGAAGCACTGGCGGCATTCGTCAACGGCTTACTGATGCTTTTAGTAATTGGCTGGATCGCCAAGGAAGCGATTCAAAGACTCTATGTACCAGAGCAAGTGCATGGCGAAGCGGTAGTTCTGGTCGCAACTATTGGCCTGATTATCAACATCGCTGTTGCCTGGGTGCTGTCGCATGACAAAAATAGCGTGAACACGAAAGCCGCACTAGTACATGTCATGGGCGATTTATTAGGATCGGTCGCGGCGATAGTTTCTGGCGCAGTCATTTACTACACTGGCTGGACAAAAATCGATCCGTTGTTGTCCATCTTTGTTTCTTTACTGATACTCAAGTCCACAATCAGTGTTCTGCTTGAGTCTTATCATTTTCTGATGGAAGGTGTCCCTCATCATATTGACTACATTCAAATCGGCAACGATATTGAAATGATCGAAGGAATAAAATCGATACACGATTTGCATGTTTGGGAAATGTCACCGGGTTATCCTGCGCTCATAGGACATGTGGAGCTGGATGACTTATCCAATTGGCCGAGAATTTTGAATGATACCAAAACAATGTTACTCGAAAAACACGGCATTGATCACATCACGCTGCAGGCAGAAATCGCCAACATGACGACGTGATAGCATGACAGCAAACACGCCGCGCCTTCTTTGCGACGGCCAATGTAAATGAAATTTATTGTCGCCGCACCTCGATAACGCCAGTCACTTCACGAATAACCGTTAAGGCTTTTTGCAACAATGATGTCCCGCCGATTTCTACGGTAAATGACATACGCGCCTGCGATTTCGCACTTTGTGTATTGACGCCAATGACATTAATCTTTTCGCGTGAAAAAATTTCCGAAATATCCCGCAGCAAACCTTGCCGGTCCTGAGCAAGCACGAAAATATCGACAGGGTATACCGTGTCTTTTTCGTGCTCACCCCAAGTCGTCTGTATCACTCTTTCTGGCGCTTTTTTGCGCATTTCCGCAAAATTTTTACAATTTAAGCGATGGATAGAAACGCCCTTGCCGCGAGTAACAAAGCCGACGATATCATCGGGCGGTGCCGGTTTACAACAACGGGCCAGTTGCGTCATTAACCCCTCCGTCCCAACGACAAGAACACCGGATTTGGCGCCCTGTGTAACGCTGGAAGCTTTGCTCTTGTGCGTAATATTCAGTTCGTCAATTTCATCAACGACTTCGTCATCGCGCAAAACGACCTCAATTTGCCGCAGGCTGAACTCATCCTTGCCGACAGAAAGAAACAGCTCTTCAACGCCGGGGAATCCTAATTTGCGGGCAAGTTCCTCAAGATTGACGGCAGTCTTTCCTTCGCGTTGCAAGGTTTTTTCTACCAGCGCCCTGCCGGCAGATAAGGTTTCCTGCTGATCAATCGCATTAAACCAGGCTCTGATTTTGCTGCGCGTACGGGTGCCGACCGAATAGTCGGAATTGAGCCAATCACGCGAAGGTCCTGACTGCGGGGAACCAGCTTTGAGCGTAATGATTTCTACCGTCTGTCCGTTTTTTAACTGCGTATTCAGGGGCACCATGACATTATCAACACGCGCACCACGGCAACGATGTCCGACGTCAGTATGCAACTGATAAGCGAAGTCCACTGGCGTAGCATTACGCGGCAGCTCAATCACGCGCGCTTGCGGGGTCAACACATAAATTCTGTCGTCAAGACTTGCTGCTTTCAGCTTTTCTACCCATTCACGCTGGACGTCTTCATGTTCAACGACTGATTCGGCAACGTCGGTTTTCCAGGCAAGCAATTGCCTGAGCCACGCAATTTTTTCGTCGTATTCTTGTGCTGAAAAATTTGACCCGCCGCTCTCTTTATAGCGCCAGTGTGCAGCAACGCCGTATTCGGCAAACTGATGCATTTCCCTCGTGCGAATTTGCACTTCGAGCGGCCGGCCATCTTCGACGACGACAACTGTATGCAACGATTTATATCCATTCGGTTTGGGCCTGGAAATATAGTCGTCAAACTCTTTCGGTATCGGAGCCCAAGCATTATGAACAATACCTAATACGGTATAGCAATCCTTGATGTCATCGACGATGACGCGAAAAGCGCGTACGTCATAGAGTTCGTCGAAATTAACATCTTTGCCCTTCATTTTTTTCCAGATGCTGAAGATGTGCTTGGGGCGACCAGATACTTCAGCTTTAATGCCTGCTATTTTCAACTCTGAAGTCAGGCGGGCGATCGCAGACACCACGAAACTCTCACGTTCTACCCGCTTTTCTTCCAGCATCTTGGCAATGCGCTTGTATTGCACTGGCTCCAGAAAACGAAAAGACAAATCCTCTAATTCCCACTTCAATTGCCAGACGCCGAGCCGGTTGGCCAGCGGCGCATATAAATCCATGGTTTCACTGGCATATTGTTGTGCAGCACCATCCTCGCGTTTGCATTCCGCGAAATAGCGCAAAGTGGTGACGCGCGATGCCAGTCGAATCAACACGACGCGCATATCGGTCGCCATTGCCAGAACCATTTTTCTCAGCGTTTCCATTTGCGTTGCAGCCTTTTCCGCTGCATCTTTACCGCGCCCGACATCATGCTGAGTCAGTGCGGCCTCACGCAATTTCATTAATCGCCGGATTCCACTGACCAGATCGGCAATTTCCTTGCCAAACCGGGATTCAATTTTTTCTGCTGCCAATGGCTGCAATTCCGGTAACTCAAATAACACAGCGGCTACGCGGGTATCCACATCAGTTCGCAGCATCGCCAACGTCGACAGCACGCCTTGAACAAACTGCAGGGCATCCTGTTCGGTGACAACCGTACGGTTACTATAAAATGGCGTAACGAACTCCAGCGCATCAATGACCCGCGCGGCATCTGACTCCGATAAGCCATCCAATAATTGCGACTCATCTGCTGTAACTGAAATAGAAACCATATAGTTTATTTTTGTGAAGCGACGACGACGATTTCAACCAGCCAATCCGGATTAGCCAGTTTGGCCTGCACGGTTGCCCTTGGCGGCGCGGAGCCGGCAGCGACCCAGGTATCCCAGACCTGATTCATTTCACTAATTTGTTCAATATCTTTCAAAAAAATCTGGCAACTCAGTATCTGGCTTTTATCGCTACCGGCTTCGGCCAATAAACGGTCAACATGGCCCAATACCTCACGCATCTGTCCCTTGATATCTTGCGTCGTATCTTCCGGCACTTGTCCGGCCAGATAAACTGTTTTGTTGAAAATCGCCACTTCGGACAATCGGGCGCCTACGTGCAAACGTTGAATACTCATTCCATGACCAATCAATTTCAGTTGAATAAAAAATCTTTTGCGATCGCAATTTGATCCGGCTGCACAAAGGTTGGTGCATGGCCGACACCTTGAATTTCAACCAATGTCGGCTTCGGACCTCGTTGTGTCATTTCATGCGCCGCTTGTTCCGTCAGTAAATCCGACTCCGATCCGCGCACGAGCAGCGTTGGGCAGGCAATTGCATCGTATGCTGCCCATAACATTTTTTGCGCATTGACCGCCATCTCCGGCGTGCTAGCTTTAATTGGTTCGGCCAGTGCCAGATCGTAATGACGCACCCATTGTCCATCGGCATTCTGGCGCAGGACGTCACGTGCCAGCTTGTCCCATTGTTCGTCGGTATGTGGGCCAAAGGAAATCGAAATCGCTTTGATGTAGGCCGCAGCTTCCTGATAGGTATCGAACCTGACGTCCTGCCCTAAGTAGTCACCTATCCTGGCAATTGCATCTGGATTTAACGCAGGCCCAACGTCGTTGAGTACGAGTTTATTGATCGGATTATCCGGCAAGGACGCCAAACCCATACCGATTAATCCCCCCATTGAGGTTCCGAACCAGTCAACGCTGTCGGCGTTCAGGCGCGCCAGTAAGGTGACCATATCGGAAACATATTGTGGAATCTGGTAATGCATGGGATTCAGCAAGCGGCCTGAATGCCCGCGGCCGACAACGTCCGGGCAAACGACGCGATATTTGTCGCACAATTCGGCAGCCAGCGCGTCAAAGTCATCACTGACGCGCGTGATGCCATGCACGCAGATCAGCACTCTGGAATTCGACGGGTCGCCCCATTCTTTGTATGACATCCGGTGCAAGCCCGTAGGAGATAGGCACTGAACAAAATTGCGTCTGACCGGCATGATGCGTCCTTATTAAACAGTATTTTTACTAGCGGAAATGAGTGACATTTTACCGGTCGTTAAGCTTAAAATCATTGATATCACATTTTGTAGCATGATTTTCATCAGGAGTAATGCAAAAACTGCGCCAGAACAGTGGCGGATCTTCTTCATGCGATGTGTATTTTTACGTCGCCTCACCTTGCTTGAACAGTTTTGCGATAGTCCTATTATTCATAACAATTTTCAGGAGTCACTATGCAATTGTCATCCCTCAAAGGAAAAACAGCACTGGTTACCGGTTCCACCTCAGGTATTGGCCTAGGCATCGCCAAAGCATTGGCTGAACAAGGCATCAATATCCTCTTTAATGGCTTTGGCGACCTGGAAGAAATCAAAGCGATTCAAGCCAGCGCTGAACAGGATTTCCAGATCAAAACGGCATACCACAACGCGGATATGAGTAAGCCGGATGAAATTGCAGCCATGATGCAGTTTGCGGAAACAACATTTGGCGGCGTGGATATCGTCGTCAATAATGCGGGCATTCAGTACGTCGCCAATATTGAGGATTTTCCGGTGGAAAAATGGGATGCCATCATTGCGATCAACCTCACATCGGGATTTCATACCACCCGTCTCGCTTTGCCGTATATGAAGAAGAAAAACTGGGGTCGCATCATTAATATCGCGTCGGTCCATGGCCTGGTCGCGTCCGCACAAAAATCGGCCTATGTCGCCGCGAAACATGGTTTGGTGGGCTTAACAAAAACAACAGCGCTGGAAACAGCGCATACAGGAATCACCTGCAATGCCATTTGCCCAGGATGGGTGCTGACGCCGCTGGTACAAAAACAAGTCGACGCCAGAGCAGAAAAAGACCATCTCAGCAATGATGAGGCTAAAAAAGCATTGGTCTCTGAAAAGCAACCTTCCGGCGAATTTGTGACGCCAGAACAATTAGGTGCACTTGCGGTATTTTTCTGTAGCGAAGCAGCCAGCCAGATTCGTGGCGTGGCCTGGAATATGGATGGCGGCTGGGTCGCGCAATAAGCATCGCCACGGAACGAATGTCGCAAGTGTGAAGCATTAACTGGCGCACCATCACTTCCATCCGATGTGTGCCGGACGGATCAAGCGGCGAGGATAGGCTTATCAGCCAGCCTCGCCGCTTTTTTGTGCATGCATCATGGCAAATGCAGTGCGCTCGAATTGCCGATGTGTTCGTGCAATTTTTCCGGAACACC
>JAGWUK010000198.1 GCA_028868455.1 Burkholderiales bacterium
TTCCTGCCGCAAAACGGTGTGCTCAGGCCTTTGGCGAACAGACGTGCATCATCGCTGACAGCATGGGCGAACCAGGTATGCGAGAACTCCGGCGCGACATTCCATAAACGCAAAGTGGCGTGGGGCAGGGCGAAAATACTTTGTAATCCCTGAGTCAGGACATGCGGCAGATCGACATCGTTACGCGCCAGCAGCAAAGAGCGAGTCCACACTTGAAATTTATTGGCAATGTCGTGGTTTTCTTCGGCAATGCGCAGCAGGTCTGACAGTTTTAACTCCAGCGCCCGGTATTTTTCGCGGACGACTTCCATTTGCCGCTCTTGCAGCGAAATGGCGCGGCCCATGATGGGGCTGGTCAGTTTGATCGTCGACAGCAGTTCTGCGTGTTCTTCGAAGAAGTGAGGATGCTGAATCAGGTAGGTAGCAATTTCGTTGGAATTCATTGGGGCATTCAGAGAGTAATTTCGCCTTCAAAAACCGTCACGGCGGGACCGCTCAGCATCACGGCATGGGATTCACCTTGCCAGGCGATAGACAATTCACCGCCATGCGTGGTGACGCGTACCGGGCTATCCAGCAGGCCGCGCCGGATACCGGTCACGACGGCTGCACAAGCACCGGTACCGCAGGCCAGGGTTTCACCGGCACCGCGTTCAAAGACGCGCAGGCGGATATGGTTGCGGTCAATAATTTGCATAAAACCGGCGTTGACGCGATTGGGAAAGCGCGGATGATGTTCAATCAGCGGGCCATCAATCTGTACCGGAAAATGTTCCGCATCGGCGACAACCTGCACTGCATGCGGATTACCCATGGAAACGGCGGAAATCCAGACCAATCGGCCATTGATTTCCAGCGGCCATAAACTGTCGTCGCCTTGTTGCACGGGAACCAGTTCGCTGTTATCAAAAGGAATACTGGCCGCATCCAGAACAGGCGCGCCCATATTCACCGTGATATTGCCGTCCGCTTCCAGTCGCGGCTCTATGATGCCGGACATGGTTTCTACGCGGATTGCCGTTTTGTCGGTCAGACCTTTTTCGATGACGAAGCGGACAAAGGCGCGCGAGCCATTGCCGCATTGTTCGACCTCGCCGCCGTCGGCGTTATAAATACGGTAACGAAAGTCCACGTCCGGCTTGTCTGACTTCTCAACCACCAGTATCTGGTCGGCACCAATGCCAAAACGGCGGTCACCAATATGCCGCCATTGGTCTGGCGTGAAGTTGATGTGCTGATGGATGGCATCAATGACCACAAAGTCATTGCCTGCGCCATGCATTTTTGTGAATTTGAGTTTCATGAACGCATTATATCGCGTGAAAAAAATCTGGCGCGGCTACTTGCTGCCAGATTGATCGCTGGCGCGTGCAGAAAGCACGGCGGGATCAGACGATTTTATAGACGCCGCAACCGATGACAATATCGTCCGTGACTTTTTCCATGTACGAAGTTTTATTTTCCACTTTTTGCGAGACCGGATTGACGATGCTGTAATCAACCCAGCCACCGGTTGCGGGTAGTTCGAATGCCTCACGTACCAGCTTGCGACCATCCAGCCCGCTGACATTAAACAGATTGACCTTCAGTTTTTCCGCATTGCCGCCAAAAGCCAGATACTGTCCGCGCTGGTCGAAGGCAAACACATACATATCGCGATCGGCGTACAGCTTGTCCTGATTGGCAGTGATGGTTTGCAACGCAGTGCGCCCTTGTTTTTTGTAAAGGCTGATTGCGCGCTTGGTCAGCGCATAGGCTTCGTCGGCGGTGCCCTGACGCAACTTGAATGTGGAAACAGCTTTGGCCAGCGCCGTCGCGCGTTCTTCCAGATTGATGGAGGAATGTTTGGCCTGGTCAGCCATTTGCCCGTTGCTTTGCGTGATTTCATCCAGATGCCGCAAGGCTTCCGATATTTGTGCCAGGCCATTGCTTTGTTCCGTCGATGCGACGGAAATCTCATTGATATTGCTGGCCAGATCGCGGATGCCCTTGACGATTTCTTCCAGCGTCACATTGACGTCATTGATCTGGGTGACACCGTTTTCGACTTTCTGTACTGAGTCATCGATTAGATGCCGGATCTGACGTGCCGAGTCGGCACTGCGCTGCGCGAGACCGCGAACTTCTGTCGCCACCACCGCAAAACCGCGTCCCTGCTCACCGGCGCGCGCTGCTTCGACAGCGGCGTTCAGCGCCAGGATATTGGTCTGGAAGGCAATGGCGTCGATGATGCTGATAATTTCCTGCACTTTCAACGCACTGCTTTGTATGCCATGCATGGAATCAACGGCGCTGCGCATGGTGTCGCCGCTGGATTCGGCAATCATGCGCACATTGGATGCCAGATTATCGACTGCTCTGGCGCTTTCGGCATTTTGCCTGACGGTATCGGCAAGGTCTTCAACGCTGGCAGACGTTTGCTCCAGGCTGGAGGCCTGTTGCTCAGTGCGCACAGACAGATCGCTGATGCCGTTAGCGAGCTGACGACCAAGTTGCGACACCATGCTGGCGTTGGTGCGGACATTGGCCACCAGCCCCGACAGATTGAAATTCATTTGTTCCAGCGTGTTGCCAGTGTCGGCCAGCTCATCTTTACCGACGATGTGAATCTGGTTGGTCAGGTCACCGGAGGCCACCGAATGCGCCGACCGCGAGACTTCGCCAAGCGCGCGTATGAATCCGCGGTAAAAGCCGAAGACCAGATAACTGGTCAGCAACAGACCCAGCAGCATGACCGTCAGCATCATGTTGCGCAAGAAGGTCTTGTGATCAACCCGCTCTTGCAACAGCAGGCTCAGGCGGTCTTGCAGTTTGCGCTGCAACGCCACGGTGCTTTCTATCGCAGCAGTGCCCTGATTAAAAAACGTGTTGCCGTCACCGTTGACACTCTCACCCAGCAGATTTTTGCGCGCCAGTTCGCTGAAATTTTTACTGGCTTCAATGGCAGCTTGTTGTTCCGTGCTGATGGATTCGCCGGCACGTTTCAGTGCATCTTCCATCGCGGTCACACTGTTGTAGTCCACTTGCAAGGCGTCGATCCGGGAATTGACTTTCAGTTTGCCGTCCAGTTCTATGCTGCCGGATTTGATCAGACCTGCGCCTATGCCGCGCAATACGGCCATGTGCTCTATCCAGGCCGGCATTTTCTGGGACGAGATATCCATCAATAAATAGGTCGCCGCTTCCGGGTCGAACAGCAGGCCGCTTTTTTCATTGATCAGCGCAGAAAACGTCAGAATCTGCTCAATCAGTTGCGTGTGTTGTTTGAAGCTGTCGGCGGCGGAGGTTGTTGCCGTGCTGCTGATGAGTTGCCGGATATCGCTGCCAATGGCTTGCCAGGCGGATGCCAGATTAAAGTCAGGATTTTCCTTGATCGACTGATCAAGCTTGTCAAGGCTGGCGATCAGGTCGCTGCTTGTTTTGGACAAGGCTTCATCAATGTCCTGCCCAGCTAACTTCAGGTTCATCTGACCGCGATGTTTTTGGGTTTGCAACATGACATTGGTCAGCTGACGCATGACGACCACGCCGTTTAGTTCTTTGTTGGCGACACCGACATCCTCATGGTCTTTGATAATCAGGTGCACAGCCAGGATCACCATAGGCAACATCAGCGTGGCAAACATACTGAGCAATTTGGTACGTAAGCCTAGCCTGCTCATGACCAGCGAGCAGGGGAGCATAATGCGATTGACCAGATTGTCCAAAGGGGCAGACATGGTGTTCCTCATTTTCGTGGATGACGTTTTGGTATTTTCACCGATTTTCAGAGTATTGCATTAGTTGAAAGAGCAGAAACAACAAAATCCTTGACTTTGCATAAAATTGCCTGACGGAACCAATACACTTTTGCAAAGTGTCAGCCATACTGTACTGGTCTATTTGTTGGGTAGTGTCCATTGGGGCGGGCGGTACAGCATGTTAATGTGCGATCCGTTCCAAAAAGGATATGATTCACCCACAAGGTGATTCTGTTTTGCCGCGATACCCTCGCCCAACGATAAAAAGCACGGAGACTTCATGAACGCACCTCTCAAACCCGAGCAGCAGGCGCTGATCGACAACAATATTTCCCTGGACGACAAATTTACGCTGGAGCGTGGCCGCGCATTCATGACCGGCACCCAGGCGCTGATCCGCCTGACGATGCTGCAAAGACAGGCGGATGAGAAGGCGGGACTGAACACGGCAGGCTACATCAGCGGCTATCGCGGTTCACCGTTGGGTAATGTCGATCTGACGGCAGCAAAGGCCAGGAAGCATCTGGAAAAGCATCACGTTAAATTCCATCCCGGCGTCAACGAAGATCTGGCCGCCACCACGGTCTGGGGCACGCAGCAGGTCAATATGTTCCCCGGTGCGAAATATGATGGCGTATTTGCGATGTGGTATGGCAAAGGGCCGGGCGTTGACCGTTGCGGCGACGTATTCAAGCACGCGAATCTGGCAGGCACATCCAGGCACGGTGGCGTGCTGGTGGTCGCAGGCGATGATCACGCCGCGAAATCCTCGACAGCCGCGCATCAGTCCGAGCACATTCTGAAAGCCTGCGGTATTCCGGTTTTGTATCCGTCTACCGTGCAAGAATATCTCGATTACGGCCTGCACGGTTTCGCCCTGTCGCGCTACACCGGCTTATGGGTATCGATGAAATGTGTGACCGATATCGTGGAATCCGGCGCCGTGGTCGAGATCGATCCGGATCGCGTCCAGCCGATTATTCCTGAGGATTTCGTGTTGCCTGCCGATGGCGTCAACATCCGCACACCTGACCCGGTTCTCGCGCAAGAAACGCGCATGAACAATTACAAATGGTACGCCGCGCTGGCGTATGTGCGTGCCAACAAGCTCAATCAAATCATCTGGGACAGCCCGCACGCCAAGATCGGTATCATTACTGCCGGTAAATCTTATCTGGATACGCGTCAGGCGCTGGCCGATCTGGGCATTGACGAGCAGGTCGCCAAAGACATTGGCATTCGTTTGTACAAGATCGGCATGACCTGGCCGCTGGAATCCGAAGGCGTGCGCGAATTTGCGCAAGGTCTGGAAGAAATTCTGGTGGTCGAAGAAAAACGCCAGATTCTCGAATACGCATTAAAAGAAGAACTGTACAACTGGGAAGACAAAGTACGTCCGCGCGTGGTTGGCAAGTTCGACGATACCGGCGAATGGAGCAATCTGGGCGGCACTGGTCATGGCGACTGGTTATTGCCAGCAACCTACGAGCTCAGCCCGGCGCAGATCGCCAGAGCGATTGCTTCGCGGATTACACGGTATTTTGCCGGCCACCCGGTCGAGCAACGCGTCAAAGAACGCATCGCTTATCTGGAAGCCAAAGAAGCGATGCTGAACGTCGTTTCCAAACCAGACCCGAACAAGGATCGTGTACCGCATTTCTGTTCCGGTTGCCCGCATAACACTTCGACCAAAGTACCGGAAGGTAGCCGCGCGCTGGCCGGTATCGGTTGCCATTACATGGTGACCTGGATGGACAGATCGACGTCGACGTTCACACACATGGGTGCAGAGGGCGTGACCTGGGTAGGTCAGGCGCCGTTCACGACCGAGAATCATGTGTTCTGTAATCTCGGCGACGGCACGTATTATCACTCCGGCTTGCTGGCGATCCGCGCTGCCGTGTCCGGCGATGTGAATATCACTTACAAGATACTGTTTAACGACGCTGTGGCCATGACCGGCGGGCAGGAATTTGACGGTCCGCTGGATCCTGGCATGATTTCGCGCCAGATCGCGGCAGAAGGTGTGAACCCGATTATCGTCGTCACCGACGAACCCGATAAATATCCGGCCGGATATCCGTGGGCCGCTGGCGTGACCGTGCGTCACCGCAGCGAACTCGACGCCGTGCAACGTGAATTGCGCGTCGTCAAAGGCGTGTCGGCCATGATCTACGACCAGACCTGCGCTTCCGAAAAACGTCGCCGCAGGAAAAAAATCGACAAGAACGGCAAGCCGGGTTTCCCCGACCCGGCCAAGCGCGCAGTGATCAACGAAGCCGTCTGCGAAGGCTGCGGTGATTGCTCCGTGCAGTCGAATTGCTTGTCTGTCGAACCGCTGGAAACAGAATTCGGCCGCAAGCGTCAGATCAATCAGTCGTCGTGCAATAAGGATTTCTCTTGCGTGACGGGTTTCTGCCCGAGTTTTGTAACGGTCGAAGGCGGCAAACTCAAGAAACCGCAAAA
>JAGWUK010000199.1 GCA_028868455.1 Burkholderiales bacterium
CTTCCCAACGATTAAACGGGTCGCTGTCATTTGCCAGCAATAGCCCCAACTCTTCATCGCTGTAATTAATTTCCAGGACAACAGGTGCCGAAAAATTGCGCAGCAACGACGGTACCGGTTGCGATGTCACCTGACTAAAGCGGAATGTTTGCTTGGCCTCAGTTAATTCCAGTACCAGATTGCTTGCACCGGCCTGCGATTCGTAGCCGTCGCAATACAAATGCATATCGGAACCGTCTTGCGCCAGCAGCCCCATTGCGACAGGAATGTGAAATGGTAATTTTTTTGACTGCCCCGGAGTTGCAGGGCAAGACTGGCTCAAAGTTAAGTCATACGTTTGTTTTTCTGCGTCGTACGCAGCCTCAACTTTGACGCGCGGCGTTCCGGCCTGGCTATACCAGCGTTCAAACTGGCTCAGATCCCGCCCGCTCGAGTCAGCCATAGCGGCACGAAAATCATCACACTCGACTGCTTGTCCGTCATGGCGCTCAAAATACAAATCCATCCCCTTACGGAATCCTTCGTGTCCCAGCAGGGTGTAATACATACGGACGACTTCCGAACCTTTTTCATAAATCGTCACCGTATAGAAATTATTAATTTCGACAAACGAATCAGGGCGAACCGGGTGTGCCATCGGACCAGCATCTTCAGAGAACTGCACCTGTCGTAACAAACGCACGTCTTCAATCCGCTTGACGGCGCGCCCAGTGGAAGTGCCGACCAGATCGGCAGAAAACTCCTGGTCACGGAAAACAGTCAGACCTTCTTTTAACGACAATTGAAACCAGTCGCGACAAGTGACGCGATTTCCTGTCCAGTTATGGAAATATTCGTGACCAACCACTGACTCAATTCCAGCATAATCAACGTCGGTCGCAATACGCGAATTCGCCAGAACATATTTCGTATTGAAAATATTCAGGCCTTTGTTTTCCATTGCACCCATATTGAAATCGCTGGTTGCCACGATCATGAAGCGATCCAGATCAAGTTCAAGACCAAAACGTTCTTCGTCCCAGCGTATGCTGTTTTTCAACGAATCCATCGCATGTTGCGTCTTGTCGAGGTTGCCGTCTTCCACCCAGACCTGCAACAAGACTTTGCGGCCGGATTTCAGTTTGTATTTTTCCTCCTGACAAACCAGTTTTCCCGCGACCAAAGCAAATAAATAGGATGGTTTTTTGAACGGGTCTTCCCATTTTGCAAAATGGCGACCATCGCCCAAATCACCTTCAGCGATCAAATTGCCGTTACTCAGCAATACCGGAAATTTCTTTTTATCCGCGCGCAACATTACAGTGTACTTCGCCATGACATCGGGACGATCCGGGAACCAGGTAATCTTACGGAAACCCTCTGCTTCGCATTGCGTGAAAAAATTGCCGTTCGATGCATACAGGCCCGACAAAGACGTATTTTTTAAAGGATTGATCTGCGTTTCGATTTCCAATACCACGTCATCCGGCGCGTTGGCGATCCGCAAAGTTTCACCTTCAATTTTGTACGCCGTTTTTTTCAGGTTCACGCCGTTCATGCGCAGTTGCAATAACTTTAGCGATTCACCGAACAGAACAAGATCTTTTTCAGCGCTGGCATGATTGCGACGCATCGTCATACGTGTTGCCACATGTGTTTCATTCAGGTCGAGATCAAAACCCATCTCCACCGTGTCCACCCAAAAACCAGGGGCGACATAGTCTTTACGGAAAATAGCTTGAGGTTTACTTACGGTATCGTTGCGCATGGGAGATCGGTCTCGCGAAAAATAAGAGGGAAGCAAAGTCTCGTGAACTTTGCAAAGT
Source organism: Burkholderiales bacterium (assembly GCA_028868455.1). Taxonomy (GTDB): domain Bacteria; phylum Pseudomonadota; class Gammaproteobacteria; order Burkholderiales; family Burkholderiaceae_D; genus Undibacterium. The sequence continues at coordinate 1,806 of JAGWUK010000199.1, forward strand.
GCGCCATTTTACCAAGCACTCTGATATGGTTTGCAAACTGCGTGCGAATAGGCTTATTTACCAGAGAATATTTGGCAAAAATGTGGATTTTATGCCGACTAACGGCGCAAAAACGATGAAGTTGTTTGCTTCTGATTTGTCTCTGGATAAAGCCAATTTACAAACGGCTACAAAATTCATTACATAGGTGCAGAATGCTGACTATGATTCATATATCAACAGGAGGAATATCCACATGAGAAAATTCGCCATCATTCTTGTTACCGCAGTCTTGGCATTGCTGACAGGATGCGCGACCACTGTCAGCAGTCAGGTCAGTATTTTTCACGAATGGCCGTCGACAATGCCGGACAAAACTTATATTTTCGAGCGTGCCCCGTCGCAGGAAAATAGCCCAGAATACAAGACCTATGAAGAAATGTTACGCGTTCGTCTGCTCTCTTCCGGTTTTCAGGAAGTCGCTGCCGGAGCGACGCCATTTCTGAAAGTGTCCATGCAATACGCGACCAGTTTGAGCGAAGTTCAGTATTCGTATCCATGGCCACCTCGCATGTATGATCCGTTCTGGACCGTCCATTTCAGGCATAGTCATTTTTTATATCGCGGCTTTTATCCCTACCCGTATTATCCGGACGGGCCATTTATCGGTAGAGTTCCGGACATCAACGTCTATGCCTATTATTTGCACCAATTGCAAATCAGTATCGCGGAATTGAAGTCAAACAAAAAATTAGCCGATATCAAGATCAGCACGGAGCAATTAAATTCCAACATTGCTGCGTATATGCCATATATGATCGACAGTGCATTGCAAAATTTCCCTGGCAAAAATGGCAGCACGACAACCGTCGATATTCCTATTCAGCGCTAAAGCAAGATTAATTTGGCGGATCGCGCAAAGCCTCAACCAAGGCGCGATCCACTACTGATCCGGCAAGTATCTGCATGGCTTCACCATTGCGAAATTTTGCTGCCAATTCTTCGCTGGAAACTGAAAATGCGTCGTGTCCCTGGCGATTCGTGAAAATATAACGTGTACGCTTAGGACTGACCCATGCCAGTTTAAATCTGGTCGTCACGCCATTGCCATTCGTAAAATCAGCCCAAACTCCACGCTCCAATGTGTAGACAAGTTGCGCCCATTCGTCGACTGGCTGCTCCATCTGATCTTGCACATGTCGATTTAATCGACGCTCACTTGCACGTTGCGCAATATTGACGGCAATTTCCAATTGCCGCCTTGGAGAGAATTCCAGCGGTGCGCGGGCAATCGCAGCATGACGCTCCGCCAGTTTGGAAAAGAACAGCACACGATCCGGCTCATCCCATTTGATTGCATTCAGCCATGCGTTCAATAAAGAAAGCATGGCTGGTAATTTGCTTACCAGCTCTTTCCTCTCTTCAGCACTGTTTTTAGGTTTCAGACTCCAGATCAGATCGTCCATGGTCCGGAGCGCATTTTCAAGTGCGTTGGGCTTTTCCTCTTTGACGTTATGCGCAATCGTCAATATCCGTATCCATTGTTCCTTCAGGAAGGTTTCCAGAAAGCCGGCCACCTCACCAGTTTCCACCCGGATTGCCACATCGTTTTCGGCATACTCCCGCGCCAGTCGCATTTTTTCTTGTTTAAGGGCATGTGCAACAGGCTCACTGATCGCGACCTCTGTCTGTTGCTCCTCCTCTTTCAGGAAAGCCTCAAGATCGGCGACCACATCAGAAAACAATTCTATTTGCTGATCAAAGTCTTGCTGTACCCGCTCGACGATGCCCTCAATCATTTGATACAAAGGGTCTTCGGCGCTGGACTGCGCGTTTAACAGTACGCTGGATTTGGCCATCGTATCAATCAGCACACGGGCGGGATGGGATTCTTTGAAGAAAAAATCTTTATCCAGCAGAGCGACTTTCAACGTTGGTATTTGCAATTGCGCGATCAGAGTTTTGACATCTGCCGGAATGCTTGGATCGCTGAAAACATAATCGAATATGCGCGCCAGCAATTCGATCGTATTCTGATCGATGTGCGTTAATCCTTCGGCTGGCGCATTTTGAGAGAGCTGTCGTAAATGTGAGGTATCAAAAGATTGCGCGCCACTCGTCGTGTTTCTTTGCAGCCCGGTCAGGTAATCAAAAAATCCACGGTCAATGGTAATCATGTCTGGGCCACCACTTGCATGACCAGATCCGCTCGTGCCGGAAAAATGCCCTCCGCCTCCTGGCGCAGAACCATTACCGCCAGAAAAAGTTGAATTACCAGAATTAGGAGCGCTACCACTTATCCCATTACCGGCAGATTGTGGAGAAAAAATATTTCTTAATTTACTCTCCAGATACGGATCACGATCTGAAATATCATCCGATTGAGAAAACGCATTTTTCTTTTGGCTCTGCCGATAGTTAGTGCCGATGTCCGGCAAAATACCGCGCTCAACCAAGGCATCGTTTAAACCTTGATAAATATTATTCAACTGCAAAAACAAATCCGCCTGCAACAATCTCAAGACAAGATGTTGCGATTCTTTGGTACTCTCAAACTCCATCCACGCTTGGATTACAGCCTGCACAAACATTTCTGGCCGGAAGGGATTTTGCGACACGCTGATCGGTGTCCGTCGTAATACGTGACCAATCCGGATATTCAGTGCTACCAGCTGTTCGGCGTTATTGACTTCCAGCGCCTGACTCAAATTGCTGGTAAGGACTTTATTTTCCATCTCTTCAAAACTGACCAAAGAAAAATCCTGCTTTTCCTGGTTATCCTGTTTTGCGTGTGCCTTTTTGCGGGTATTGACTACGCTGACCTCTTTGGTCAATACCGCATTGATCTGTGCAGCTACCAATCGGTAAAACGTCGTGCTATTGCGCTTCAATATCTGATACGCCTGGAAACTGCTAGCCGCCTCTTCAGGCCTGACAGTCTGATCAGAAATTTTGAACAGCGCCTCGGTTAATCTTCCGGTAAAAGCCTCCAATTGAGAAGATGCAAGATTAGTCGCGACAGGCACCAAGCCTTGCAAAATCAATAAGCGACTCGAGCTGGAAAATTCACTTTGTTTGGCTGTATTCAGCGGGATAGTATCCATTGCGCTTTTTCAAATTGAGAAACGAAAAATTCATGTACGTCAGGACTTACCCAAAATTATGCTAATGAGACATGGCAGCATCGCACCAGAATATCGCCATTGTTTTGCTGGCGCTATTTTGCGTTCGTCCAACATTTCTACATGCTTAACCATGGGCGCGAACGACGCATTTATAAGCTAGAGCAATGCATTAAAAAAATCTGATCTAGTTAGTATAGTAAGCTTCAGTCGCGAATGTGATGATCACGATCAGGCTCACGGCAAGAAAAAGCACAATTAACAAGCGTCCAAATTTCGGACTTCCTTCGTCGCTGACAGACTGAGATTTTTTGGATGTTTCTGGCTGATTCATAGGTTCTCGCTTGTCTCACTTGTTAAGGAATTAAAATTGTTGATCCCATTGTTTTTCTGGCTTCGAGATCAATATGTGCCTGAGCCACGTCGCTTAATGAATACCTCTGACGGATATCAATTTTAACTTTGCCACTTTCTACCATCGCGAATAAATGATTTGCCATTTGGACAAGATCATCTCGTTTGGCTGTGTAGCTCATTAAACTTGGGCGCGTAATAAACAGTGAGCCGCGCGATCCCAGCTCATTCAAGCTAAACGCGGGAACAGGACCAGAAGCATTACCAAAACTAACCATCATCCCCAAAGGCGCCAGGCAATCAAGCGAACCAAAGAATGTGTCTTTGCCGATGGAATCATAAACTACTGGTACACCTTTACCTTCGGTAATTTCGCGGACTCGCTGTACAAAATTTTCCTTATTGTAATTAATCACATGCGTACAACCGTGTGCCTTTGCCATTTCTCCTTTTTCGTCAGAACCAACGGTACCTATCATCGTGACACCCAGTGCTTTTGCCCACTGACAAGCGATCAGACCAACCCCGCCGGCTGCAGCATGGAACAGTATGGTCTCCCCACCTTTCAGAGGAAAAGTGCGATGAAACAAATATTGGACAGTTAACCCCTGCAACATCATTGCCGCTGCAACTTCAAAACTAATGGAATCCGGCAGGCGAACAAGATTATTTGCCGGCATAATCCGTGCCTCAGAATATGCACCCAATGGCCGACCTGCATAAGCTACACGATCGCCCGGCGCAACGTGTGTTACACCAACGCCAACTTTTTCAACAATACCAGCAGCTTCCATTCCCAATCCGGCAGGCAACTCATGCGGATACAATCCATTCCGGAAATACACATCGATGTAGTTCAAACCACAAGCTTTATGGCGGACCAACACCTCTCCCTCACCAGGCAAGCCAAGTTCCACTTCGACATATTCCATTACCTCTGG
>JAGWUK010000200.1 GCA_028868455.1 Burkholderiales bacterium
TTTCGGAAAATCCCTTTCGCCATGATGGCAGGCGGTGATCGCTTCGGCCACGGCACCCTGCTCCATCAGGCTATACACTTCGACAAAGGCACGGCGTTTTTCCAGTGCGCGGATCACGCGTTCGAGCAGCATGTCGGCAGTGAATGGCTTGAGCAAATAATCTGATGGTGCCAGTTCGGCAGCGCTGACGACTTTGGCGTAAGAACGTTCGGCAGTGACCATGATGAAGATCGTGGAAAGTGGCGCCAGTTTATGGTGACGGATATCTTCCAGCAATTGCTGGCCATCTTGCCCGACGCCCAGATCGTATTCGCACAAAATCAGATCAAACACTTTTCCCTGAATTGAGCGCACTGCCGTGCCTGCGGTTAATGCGTGCTCAATTTTGGTAATGCCACACAAGTTCAGCATATTGTGCAAACTGACCCGCATCCCTGAATGCGGCTCAATGAGCAATGCCCGAATGTCGCTGAGTTCGCTCATTTCAACCTTTAACGTTTTTATTGTTTGTATTCGCTTCGGCCTAGCCACATGACCGTCTCCGGTGGCGGCATGTCCAGTAATTTCAACCGGAGTCGTACCGCGCCATCATGATGCAATCGGCTTGTCATAACAACAGCAAACGCTCAGTTCGGTCTGGTCAAAGTCAACGCCTCAGACCTGTGTGCGGTTCGCACAAAAGAGCGTGTGCAGATTCATTATATAAAAGTGACGGCGTTATGACGCGGAAACTTTACCCCCGCGCGAAAACATTGTTGCTATGTCCGCACAAACGTCGGCAAGGTGTTATTTAAAAATCCGTGCAATCAACAGCACAAATAAAGAAATGAGAATGGTGGAAGCAAATGGAAATGAAAACTGGCGCCCAAACAAACGAAAACGCAGGTCGCCGGGCAAGCGCCCTATGCCAAGTTTTTCCAGCCACGGCAGCACACTGGAAAACACAATGACCGCAAAAAATATCGTCAACAACCAACGCATTTGCATATACTCCCCATAATTTCAATGAAAATCAGCCTATTGCGCTCGTATTTATTGCGGCTATTAAAAATACTCCTACTCAGTATGCATTACAAGCGGTGACTGCGATCATGGCGGAGCAAGCGCTCAGGAAGTTCGATACCACTGCCAACGATCAGCACTTTGAACAACTCTCCCATCTCGGCCGGCGAAATCAGTTTTTGCAATGCGTTCGCTTGTGGCAAATAAGACAGCACCTGATCGGCCGGAACACGTGCTAGCAAATCGGCAATGCCGGCTTCCAATAAACATCCGGCCTGACTGGTGTAGGCCAGCAAATCCAGGCCGCCGTCCAGTGCTGCGCGTGCCATCGCCGTGAAATCGACATGTGCAGTGATGTCTTGCAAACCCGGCAAATAAAACGGATCAGGATGCGAATGATGTCGATAATGACACATCAGACTGCCCTGCAAACGCTGCGGATGATAAAACTCGGCAGCCGGAAATCCATAATCAATCAGTATCGCCAGCCCACCTTTGCCGCTGGCGGCTTGCCCGGCCAACAGCATCTGCGCCAGACTGCGCATGAAACCCGCTGCAACCGGATGCACTTCCGTCATATACCCGACCGGCAGCGCATCTGCCGCCGGAATCTGCGCCACCAAAGCAGCATCAACTGCACGCTCGCGGTACACAAAGCGCGCTTCGCTGTCGGCATCCGCCACAGCCACGCCGACTTCTCGCCAGCCTTGTCCGGTCTTGATCAACAATTGCACAGGCATGGCATCCAGCACTTCGTTGCCCAACACGATGCCAGAAAACGCAGCAGGCATCGCGTCGAGCCACGCCACCTGCGGAAAATCTCTGAGCAAAGTCTCTTGCCGCGCACGCAGTTCACCCGATAATTCCACGATAAAATAGCGCTCGACGGCAATCCCGGAAAGTTGACATTCGCTTAAAAAATCCCGCGCCAGCTTGCCGGTTCCCGCACCGAACTCCATAACCTGCGATGTCGTTTGTGCAAATAATCCACCCGCCATTTGCGCCAGCGCAGCACCAAAAAGCGGCGTAATTTCCGGCGCGGTTGTAAAATCACCGTCTTTGCCTAATTTTGTCGCTCCGCCGCTGTAATAGCCGAGATCGGGCGCATACAGAGCCAGCTCCATATAACGGGAAAACGAAATCCAGCCGTCACTGGCCGCAATCTCGTGCATGATGAGGTGTTGTAAAGCCAGACTAGCGTTGAGCGCATCCGGAGCCGGAGCAGGTAGAGAAAGTTTTTGCATACCGGCATTGTATTAAAAACGCAGTAGCGACGTGAACATTTTCCATGAACTCTTCCCCCGCACAATCCGCATCTCCACGCGTCGCCCTGATCACAGGTGCCGCCAAACGCATCGGCCGCCAGATCGCGCTGTCGATGGCGCGTCACGGTTGGGATATCGTCGTCCATTACGGCAAATCGGCACAAGACGCCGCCAGCGCCGTGGCCGAAATCCATGCGCTGGGCCGCCGTGCCGTTGCTCTGCCATGTGAACTCAGCGATGCGCCAGCCGTGCGTGCCCTGTTCTCGCGGGCCGTCGCGGCCATGGGCGGCGTGCACTGCGTGGTCAACAATGCTTCGCTGTTTGAAGAAGACACCGTGGCCGATTTTTCCTTGCATAGTCTGGATCGCCACATGCACGCCAACCTGGCCGCACCGATTTTGCTGGCACAAGCGCTGCATGCGGCTACACCCGCCGGACAGCAAGCCTGCGTCATCAATTTACTGGATCAAAAACTGTTCAATCTGAACCCTGATTTTTTATCGTACACGCTGTCAAAAGCCGCACTGCAATGTGCGACGACGACGCTGGCGCAAGCACTGGCGCCCTCCGTGCGCGTAGTCGGCGTGGCGCCCGGTATCACCATGGTTTCCGGGCATCAGAATCAGACCGATTTTGAACAGGCACATCAGATCACGCCGCTTGGCCGCTCCAGCACACCGGACGACATCGCGCGCACCGTCTGCTTCGTCGCCGACAGTCCGGCCATCACGGGCACCACCATTCTGGTCGACGGCGGCCAGCACCTGATCCCCATGCAGCGCGATATCATGTTTCTCGCGACTGCCACCGCCTCTTAACTTTTCACTGAATCGAGCTCTTATGTTATCCGTACTGCACCACCCGCAACTCAGCAATTGCCGCCGTCTGTTTTTGCGCAATTACGAAGTCAATATCAATATCGGCGTGCATGAGTTCGAAAAAAAAGGCGAACAGCGCGTGCTGATCAATGTTGATCTGTATATTCCACTGGAAACCTCCACACCGAAAGCCGACCAGTTGGAAGAAGTTGTCGATTACGACTTCATGCGCGCCTCGATTGCCCAACGCGTTTCGCTGGGGCACGTCCATTTACAAGAAACCCTGTGCGACGACGTCGCCAAAATCATGCTCGCCCACCCGAAAGTCCGCGCCGTCTGCGTCTCGACGATGAAGCCCGATGTCTACCCCGATTGCGAAGGCGTCGGCGTTGAAGTATTCCAGATTAAAACCGCTATTTAAGACCCACCATGCAAGCTCTCAACGAATCCCTGGTTGACGTCCTCCATGACACCAGCCTTGCTGCACACGCAGATGAACACACCAATCCGCCCGCTGAGGCAGCCACCAAGTCGCAGGAAAAAATCACCTACGAAAACAATAAGCTGCACAAACGCCTGTGTCGCCTGGTCGGCCAGGCGATCGGCGATTTCAACATGATAGAAGAAGGCGACAAAGTCATGGTTTGCCTGTCGGGCGGCAAGGACAGTTATGCCCTGCTCGACATTCTGATGACTTTGCGCGAACGTGCGCCGATACATTTCGACATCGTTGCCGTCAACCTCGATCAGAAGCAACCGAATTTTCCCGATCACGTTTTACCCGCGTACCTGGAAAAAATCGGCATTCCGTATCACATCGAAAATCAGAATACCTACAGCATCGTCAAGCGTGTCATCCCGGAAGGCAAGACCACGTGCTCGCTGTGTTCACGTCTGCGCCGTGGCATTCTGTACCGCGTTGCCGATGAACTGGGCGCTACCAAAATTGCACTCGGTCATCATCGCGACGATATTCTGGAAACTTTTTTCCTGAACATGTTCTTCGGCGCAAAACTCAAAGGCATGCCCGCCAAGCTGCAATCTGACGACGGCAAACACATCGTCATCCGCCCCATGGCCTACGTCAAAGAAGCCGATACCGAACGCTACGCGCAGGTCAAACAATTCCCCATCATCCCTTGCGACCTGTGCGGTTCGCAAGAAAACCTGCAGCGCAAACAAATCAAGAACCTGATGCGCGAATGGGATAAAAAATTCCCTGGCCGCGTCGACAATATTTTCTCCGCCCTGTCGACGGTCACGCCTTCGCACCTGATGGATAAAAATCTCTACAATTTCACCAACCTGCGCACCGACGGCCAGGCACGCCCCGACGGCGACATCGCCTTCGACGACGAACCTTGCGCCCCACCGACCAGCGTCATCGCGCTGCACCGCTCCGACGATTAACGCTGTAAACTGACGCCCGCCGAAGGGCGTCAGTCGTAAGATGCGCTGCGTACCAATGAAAACCAGTTTAGAAAAGAGTATTGATCAACGGCGCGATAGCACCCGTTGCGAAGCATGCATGCTGCATTAGTGAAAAAAATTAAGGGCTCGCAAAGGCCGACGAGCCCGACGCCAGGCCAGCTTTCAATTTTTCAACAAATCGTCGCATGTGCGGATCGGAGCGTTCAAACGGAATGTCGGCAAAATCAAACCAGCGCACATCGTTGAACTCGGTCTGATCGTAATCAATGGCCTGACTCTGCGCAGCGTGCACGACGTACCACAGGGACACGTCGGTATGTCCTGAAGTCAGGCCGACTGTGGTTGTCGCAGTGATGAATTGTGGTGGCCCGATTTCATGTGCGGCGGAAAAACCCAGCTCCTCTTGAAGTTCACGGGTCACGGTGACGCGCGGATGTTCTCCCGCTTCGACATGACCGCCGGTTGGCAGCCAGAGTTGTGCATTCTTGTGATCGACCAGAAGTATTTTCTGTCCATCAGTCACCGCGAAGTAAGCGACAAGATGTGTGGGCGGCGTGGCAGGTTTGGCAAGCCGGCACAACCCTGCGCCCGATGCAACCCATGCAAGTGCCTCGGCGCGATGCACATTCTCTGTTTCGTCAAACGGCAATATGGATTCAATTTCTAAAGCTATTTGGGTACGCATGTATACAATCAATTCTGCTGTCATGAAGTTTCATTGGTAATCCCACGCGCTAAACGCGATCCAGTTCGCGGTGCGGCTTTTCAGGAAGTTTTACCATAATCGTATCACCGGCCTGGATAATCCCGCCTGCGATAACCACGCCCATAACACCGGCTTTTCGTACCAGCTTTCCGTCCGGCGTGCGATCAAGAACGGCGGCCATCAAGCCCGGTTGAAACTGGTTGAGTTGCTCGCATGGATTGCGCAGACCTGTGAGTCGGACAATGGCAGAAGCGCCGATATGCAATTCAGAATTCACCGGCAATGCCAGCAGGTTCAATGATCGTGTCGTGATGTTTTCACCTATCTGACCGGGCGTTATTTTTATTCCGCGGCTTGCCAATTCATCAAACAACTCGGCATGAATCAGGTGCACTTGCCGGAGATTGGCTTGCGTCGGATCTTGCGCAACCCGTGAACGGTGCTTCACGGTAACGCCGCAATGGGCATCACCTTCCACACCGAGTCCGGCCAACAGGGTAATCTGCGGGACGATTTGCTTTGAGAAAGCATGTGTCGCAAACGAACTGACGGCAATCACTTGTGGTTTCATCATCATTGGTACTTACCATTTTCAAAATATCGAATCGTTGGCGCACTAGACTCCTGGAGGAAGCTTACTCAGCATCATCTGCCGCTTGTTGATCGTTTCACCATCCACGACAAAGCGGCCATCCCCGATGGCGTGAACGGTTCGTTTCTCCTCGCGCGCGCTATCCAGATAGGCGGCGACGCCTTCCAGTACGACGATGTTGTGTTTATTCACGATGTCGATAACTTTACATTCGATGTTGGCAAGACATTCTTTGATGAGCGCAGCACGAACATGTTTTGCCGGGACAGCTGTTAAACCAAATTGCGCAAACTTATCTGTGTTGACACCAGAACATGTACCGATGCCCAAAACTTTGTCGATCAGATCAACGGTAGGAATGGCGATGACGCACTC
>JAGWUK010000201.1 GCA_028868455.1 Burkholderiales bacterium
GGCATTCAAAAAATACTGGATAGGAGTATATGAAGATTGGCTTGTTTTTCCGTGTCTTGGCGAACACATGGACGATCACCAACCTGTGCGGCGGGCGTCGTCCATGCACGCCGTCCACGCGCTGACCGTTGCGTATGGACGGACGAGGGGATGGCTGGTTTCAGCGCTGCTGGCGTTTAGCCGTTCAGGGTTTGCATGCCTTCCACGGTATAACGCAAACCGGTGGCGGCGTCAGGTGGAAACAGGCGATTCAGTTCTGCCAGATGCTCAGCGTTGAGCTGCACTTGCACAGCGCCGGCGTTCTCTTCCAGGTAGCGACGACGCTTGGTGCCGGGAATCGGCACGATGTGCTCGTCTTGCGCCAGCACCCAGGCCAGTGCCAGCTGCGACGGCGTGCACGCATAGCGCGCAGCCAGTTGTCTGACCTGATCGACCAGTTGCAAATTCTTGACGAAATTCTCCCCCTGAAAACGCGGACTGTGACGCCGATAATCGTCTTCAGCAAATTGCTCCGGACTGGTGATGGCACCGGTCAGAAAACCACGACCGAGCGGGCTGTACGGAACAAAGCCGATGCCCAGCCGACGGCAGGTGGTCAGTACGTCGGTTTCCGGATCGCGCGTCCATAAAGAGTATTCGCTCTGGACGGCGGTGATCTGATGTACACGATTGGCGCGCTCGATGGTTGATGCCGAGGCTTCGGATAAACCGATGTGGCGGATTTTGCCGGCTTGCACCAGATCGGCCAGTGCCCCCACCGTGTCTTCGATCGGCGTGTTGCGGTCAATGCGATGCTGGTAATACAGATCAATCGTGTCGATACCGAGACGTTTCAGACTGCCTTCGACCGATGTGCGGATATAGGCCGGTGTGCCGTTGACGCCGCGCGCATGCGGATTGGCCGGATCGCGCACGATGCCGAACTTGGTCGCGATGAAGCATTGATCGCGTTTGCCCCTGATCGCTTTACCGACCAGTTCTTCATTGGTGTACGGGCCGTACATGTCTGCGGTGTCGAGAAAAGTGATGCCGAGTTCCAGTGCGCGGTGGATCGTGGCGATGGATTCGGCATCGTCGCGATTGGCGTAAAAATCGCTCATGCCCATGCAACCAAGGCCGATGCTGGAAACCAGCGGACCTTTAGCGCCGAGCCGGCGGGTGCCGACCGTCTGGATGCTGGATGCTGCTGTGTCTTCGTTGCGTTGACTGACTGCGTTCATTGCGGTTGCCCTCTTTGTTTGGCGTTGACGAAATTTCGCTCGCCGTCTGCGTGGCCGGTGTGGCTGATGCGACTGGTGCGACTGATGCAGTCAGCGTCGCTGGCTGGGTTTGCATGTGTTCGTACATGACGATTTTTTTATGCAAGACCGCCAGATTGCTTTGCAGCTCGGCGAGCGTTTTTTCCACGGTTTGCGTATGCTGTTCCAGCAAGGCTTTGCGTGCAGACACACTTTCAGGCGTATTGCCAAGACGGCGCAATTCGGCGTAACGCAACATGTCACGGATCGGCAGACCGGTGGTGCGCAGTTTCAGCAGAAAGCCTATCCACTGGATATCTTCATCGCGAAACAGGCGATGCGTATTGCCGCGTCGCTGCACCGGATCGAGCAAACCTATACGTTCGTAATAGCGCAAGGTGTGCACACTGAGCCCGGTCGCTGCCGCCGCTTGTTGTATGGTCATGGAAGTGGTCATGGTTGCCAGTCTAGAAGTTCGAGCGCGCTCTAAGTCAAGGGGCGGAAAACAAATAATGCAGATTTTTTCCGCAACAAACAGCACTATCTTCCCACGGATCGCCAGAACCGGCAGCCGGTGCCGGCAGTGATCAAGGCGGGTTGGCCTTGGCGCGCTTCACCGGTGCGGTGTGGCGGGTAGCAGTGCGTCCAGGGGCATGGGGTAGCCGACTGCATAGCCTTGCGCATAATGCACGCCGATCTGGCGCAGCAGGGCGAGGATTTCCGGACTTTCGACAAACTCGGCGACAGTTTGTTTGCCCATCAGGCAGCCGATTTCATGGATGGATTTGACCATCGCCAGACTGACCGGATCGCGCGCAATGTCTTTGACAAACTGACCGTCAATCTTCAGCACGTCCACCGGCAGATTGCGCAGATAAGCGAACGACGACAAGCCGCTGCCGAAATCATCCAGCGAAAACTGGCAACCGCGTTCACGCAGCGTGCCGATGAAATGGTGGGCGGTTTGCAGATTGCTGATGGCGGCGGTTTCGGTAATTTCAAAACACACTTTGTCGTAACGCAGATCGGCGTCGCTGAGACTTTGCAAGACGAATTGCATGAAGATAGGGTCAGCCAGCGATTGCCCGGATAAATTAATCGAGCAAAGTTCGATCTGTTCCTGATGTTTTTGCATCCATTTCAGCGCGGTGCTGACGACCCAGCGATCCACGCGTGCCGACAGGTGATAGCGTTCGGCGGCGGGCATGAACTGACCCGGTGAAATCAGACCCGCTGTGTCGCTTTGCATGCGCAGCAAAAACTCGCAATGCAGACCAGTGACGGGCGCACCGTCAATGCGCACGATGGGTTGTGCGAATAAAACCAGCTTGTCGTTTTGCAGCGCGTCTTCGATGCGGCTGACCCATTCCATGACGCCATAGCGTTGCGCCAGTGCCGGATCGTCGGTGGCATACACGTGGATGCGGTTACGCCCGGCGTCTTTGGCGACATAGCAGGCACTGTCAGCAGCCTGCAGCAGGGCGCCGACGCTCTCGCTGTGGCAGTCGAGCACGACCATACCGATGCTGACGCCAACGCCGAAACTTTGTTCGTTCCAGACGAAGCGGTAATCGGATAAATGCTGTTGCAGACGTTCTGCCACTTTCAATGCCTGTGCGACACTTTGATTCGTCAGGATGATGCCGAATTCGTCACCGCCAATCCGGCATAGATGATCGACCTGACGCAGCAGCTTGGCAAACAGGGCCGCAATCTGGCGCAATAATTCATCGCCAGCCGTATGGCCGCAGGTGTCGTTGACGACTTTAAATTCGTCGAGGTCCAGATAGTAGATGATATGCTGCTGTTCTTCTGCCTGGGCGCGTACAAAGGCAAGGCCGAGCGCTTGTTCAAATGCACGACGGTTGCCGAGTCCGGTCAGTTCGTCGTGCGTCGCCTGGAATTCGATTTCACGGCTCAGGCGACGTTGTTCGGTCACATCACGAAACACCAGCACCGCGCCGCGCACTTCGCCATCGGCGTCGCGCGTTGGCGAGACGGCGGCTTCAGCCAGAAAGCTGCCGCCGCCATGATGTTGCATGGTCAGTTGCGGGTAGCGATGGGTTTCGGCGGCAAAAATCGCTTCGGCCACCATGTCGAGCTGGGCGGCGCCACTGCCGGTATCGGTCAGTGCAAACACGGTTTGATAGCGTTGCCCGACGGCGCCGGTCAGGGACCAGCCGGTCAGTTGCTCTGCTGCGGGATTGATGTACAGAATGGTGCCGTCAGCGTCCGTCGAAATGACGGCATCGCTGATGGCATGCAAAGTGACTTGCAGACGTTCTTTTTCCTGATACAGCGCATCTTCGGCCAGCTTGCGCGCCTGCATGAAACGCACGCGATCGAGCGCCACGGCAACATGGCTGGCAACCGCCTGCATGAATTCGATCTGCCAGGCCGAGGGTGGACGCACGCCTTCGATATCGCCATAGGTGCCAAGACCGAGACAGCCCAGCTTTTGCTCGGCGAGGATCAGCGGCACGTTGATGATGGTGCGGTTTTGCAGTTGCGCCACGATGTCTTTGTTCGTGCGCGGATCGGTACGCGCATCTTCGACGACGACGACATGGTCAGACGTCACGATTTCCTGAATCATGGGGTCGCCATCGACGGGAATTTCTAAGGATTTGACTTCGCGGGAAATGTCGGATTCGATACCGGAACTGACATGGCTGATGACGGTCAGCGAGCTTTGCTTTTCGCCAAACAGCGCCAGCCAGCTATGCGGGTAGCCCAGCGTGTGTTCTGCTACCGGCGAGATGGCGTCAAGGATGTCGGAAATCGTCCATGCGCGTTCCAATCGCCTACACAATTGCAACAATGCTTTGGTCGGTAATTGCGTTTCAGTAATGCTGATTGAGCCGTTCATTGTCTGTATTTTGCTATGGATATTTCGAATTCAAATTATTGACGGCACCAGTAAAGTATTCCCGAGGCTTAAAACCGCGTCAAGGCAATTACTTGCAAAAGTGTTGCGCTATCGCTGGCAAAGCTGCATTCATCAGGAGTTTCATTGAGCTTGTAGCAATTTTTGATGGCGTTTTTGCCATGTTGACAGCTGCAGCACACACCCTTGCCGGAAAGTGGAGTCGGCGATCCGGCATATTGCTGTTTTTGAAATGTTTTCCGGCATTTGGCATGGTAATGCGATGGAATGCGCAGAGTATTGATTTTTCCCAAGATGCAACATTCGTTAACGAAGTTAGTATCAGGAATCGACTGTCTTTCCGCGTTTCAAGGTAAAGTGGCTAGAAGTACAAAAATGTGCATTGACCAAACCTGATTTGATCCGGTTACTGTTGAACAAGACCGCCATATTCAATGAAGCGCGCGGCGAAATTATGAGGGGGCCAGATCATGCTGAATCGCACAAAAGAAGAGGTGATCCTGCTCATGCTGTGCGGCCTGAGCATACCCAGCATCTTGCCTTTTGGCATCTATCGTCTGATACAAAAAAACTGGCTGATGGCGAGTGTGGATATTTCCATCGTGGTCGGCATGTTATGCCTCATGGTGTTTGTGTGGCGTACACGTCGCATTCGCGCTGCCGGCATCGCCGTGACCCTGTTCTATTCAGCCGGCATGCTGGCCGCGGTCGCAGTGAAAGGACCGCCGATTGCTTACTGGGTCTATCCAACCATGATCGCCTCGTATTTTATTTTGCAGGCCGGCGAGGCCATGCTGATTAACTGTGTTTCGCTGACGATACTGATTTATATTCTGCAACCGCTGATGAGGACGCTGGATCTGGCCAGCCTGGTGGTGACGCTGATTTTGATCAATCTGTTTTCGTATATTTTTTCTTATCGCACCAGCATTCAGCACAAAGAACTGAATTTTCAGGCCGAAAATGATTTTCTTACCGGCGTCAGAAACCGCCGCTCTTTTGATCGCCAGATGCAACAACTCTGCGATGAACATGCGGCCGACATGGACGTTTGCCTGCTGGTGCTCGATCTGGATCACTTTAAAAATATCAACGACCAGTTCGGTCATTCAGTCGGCGACCAGGTGCTGGTGCAATTTTGCGCCCTGATGCGTGCCCGCATACGCACGAATGATGGTCTGTATCGTTATGGCGGCGAAGAATTTGCCGTCATCGCGATGGGCACAGAAAGCGTCGCAGCAGCGCGCTTTGCCGAAGAGCTGCGAGGCATGGTGGCGCAGGCAGAGCTATTGACGGATTATCCGGTCACGGTTTCCATCGGCGTCGCCCAGCGCTTGCCCGGCGAAAGCGCTGACGACTGGTTCCGGCGCGCCGACGGCATGTTATACATCGCCAAATTGTCGGGCCGCAATGCGGTGCGGGTGGCGGAGTAAGCCCGCTTTCAGTTGGCGCTTTGTGCGCGTATCTTGCACCAAGTAACGGCAGGATTTGTGTGATGGATTTTTTTGCCGATGAATGGGTCTTAGTTCAGTATATACTCCCCTTATTTTTATTAAAAAATCTCTCGGAGCGCATGTTTAATAAGGGGGATGAAAAAATACTAAAGGGGAGTATTTGTGATTTTGATTGAAAACTGATCACAATCCCATTTCCTGTATCGATGCCAATTCGAGATGCATGCATCTCGAAACCCCAGCTCCACCTCAGACAGCCTTCATTTCTGATCCATTTTCCGCGAAGCGCAAATTGCTGCGTCCCCAGCGGGGGAAGGTCAACACCAAACCCAATGTAGCTGGCAAACAGACCTCAATTTGGTGTCGAGTTAACACAGAACACAAAATTAATTTGAAAGTCGCCAGCAAGACGTTGCTTTTGACTTTGCTGTTGACTTTAATCCGCTCTGGCGCTGCCTTTGATGCGAGGCGAAAAATGGAATAAGAAAGCTTCGCTGTCTGAGCGAAGCGAGTTTCGAAGCTTTCCCATTTTGCGACTTGCAGCAAAGGGAACCCGCAGGGCAGCGACTTCGCGGTCGCCTTCTTTGGCTTACTTTTCTTGGCGA
>JAGWUK010000202.1 GCA_028868455.1 Burkholderiales bacterium
ATGTCTTTGTCGCAGTTTTTTTTACCGTTGCAGGCATCAGGTTTTTTACGGGTTTCTTCATTGCGTCAGCCATTGAATTAAACCATCCGGAACTGAGGAAGTCGTCTGTCACTAACGCAAAAAGAAAATAAGCTGCCGCCAGACCTGGTGGCCTGCATACGGTGCAAACTGTTTTTGCTTCAGACTTCCCGAGTCTCAGCGCCAGTGTTTTGGGTTACTCGGAGGAGCATTACGCTCACCTAAACAACACATTCCATGCAAATACCAAGGGCTTTGCTCAGAATGAAACAACCTAAGACCTTGAATCGAAAGCCTTTAATTATACCACGCCGAGCGCATTTACTCCAGTCACAGCATGGCAAAACGACTCAACTTTGAATAAAAATTAAGCAGGCCTTTATTGCTGCCAAGAAGAAAACACACAGAAAAATTGCAAAAAATAAAATATTTCAGAAGCACTATCGACAGAAGTCAATTCCGTCAAGCGCCCCAAAATCGTCCGCTAACGTTGAGATGCTTCCTCT
Source organism: Burkholderiales bacterium (assembly GCA_028868455.1). Classification (GTDB taxonomy): domain Bacteria; phylum Pseudomonadota; class Gammaproteobacteria; order Burkholderiales; family Burkholderiaceae_D; genus Undibacterium. The sequence continues at coordinate 525 of JAGWUK010000202.1, forward strand.
TCGGCCTGCTTACGCAAATTGTCTTGCAAAACCATAATTTCACGGTAGCGAGCGATATCAACTGGCTCCCGCAATCCGCGCGCCGCCAATGCTTCCATCTCGGAACGCAACACCTGAAAACGGATTTGCCTGATAGCCCCCGCCAACTCAAGTCGCACGACGTCAATTTCAGTTTCCGTCTGCTCTGCCACTTCGGCGATCAATGCATCAAAGTCCGAACTAGTTTGCCGCAACTGATCTGCCAATGCGGCAAACTGGGCGTACTCCCCCATTCCCTGCGCTACATCCACTAGCTGGCGCAGCATAGCGGCACCGTCAGGGGCCAACATCGAAGCACAATTGAGAACATCGTCATCAAGCATCGCCGCCAGAGAAGGATGTGCCACCAAAATGCGCATGACCTGACGTTCCAAACCTATTGGTGCACTTCTTCTTGCCCTGGGCGGCGCGAGCTTATGTCGCGCAACGGGCCGGGCCAATTCAAACATTGCTTCGATTTCGGCTGGCGTATTTTGTGTTAACTGCGCCAACTGACGCACCATTTGCAAACGCAACCCGGAGGGCTGCATCAATTGCAACAAAGGCTTCGCTTCAAATTGCGTTTTTGCTCGCCCTTCAGCAGAGTTAAGATCATTGTCACCCACAACTTCACGCATGAAAAATTGCGATAACGGCATGGCATCGTGAATTTGCTGCGCAAAGGCGTCAGCACCAAATTCGCGGACAAAACTGTCGGGATCGTGTTCTGCCGGCAAAAACAAAAACTGGATAATTTTCTCGTCGCTGGCATGCGGCAAGCAGGCGTCCAGCGCTCTGCGCGCAGCGCGTCGACCGGCACTATCTCCATCGAAACTAAAGACAACATTATCAGTCTGCCGCAATAATTTTTGCACATGTGTCGGCGTACAGGCTGTCCCAAGGGTTGCCACAGCTTGCGGAAAGCCCATCTGCGCCAACGCCACCACATCCATATACCCCTCGGTCACCAGCGCATAGCCGGCTTCGCGAATCGCCTGACGTGCCTCAAACAGGCCATACAGTTCAAAGCCCTTTTGAAATAATGGTGTTTCCGGTGAATTCAAATATTTGGGTTCGCCCTGCTCCATGATGCGACCACCAAATCCGATGACTTGCCCTTTAGTATTTCGTATCGGAAACATAACGCGATCGCGGAATCGATCGTAGCGCTTGCGTCCTCCGCCCTCATCGGCACTCTTATCGATCACCAACCCAGCCTCAACCAACTCAGGCGCATCGTAGTCCGCAAATACGCTGCGCAACCCATCCCACGCATCGGGAGCGAACCCCATTCCAAAACGTGCCGCAACCTCGCCTGTGAGCCCACGCTTTTTTAAATAGGCGATCGCTTGCGGTGCCGTTCGCAATTGCTGTTTGTAATACTCGCCGGCGCGTGTCATCACTTCGGTCAAGGCCAAATTTCTGGCCTGGGCTTCTATGCGTTGCGCGGGCAACATCCTGTCGTCTTCCGGCACGGTCAAGCCATTGCTCTGCGCCAGATCACGGATTGCATCAACGTAATTCAGCCCAGAATATTCCATCAGGAATCCGATGGCACTTCCATGCGCGCCACAACCAAAGCAATGATAAAACTGCTTGGTCGGGCTGACCGTGAAACTCGGGGATTTTTCGTTATGAAAGGGACACAAACCCATGTAGTTTGCGCCACTTTTTTTCAACTGAACGAATTTACCCACCACGTCAACAATGTCAACGCGGGTCAGTAAATCCTGAATAAAACTTTGCGGTATCAAAGCAAACTATCCGTATCGACGAAAGTGCGGGACAGAACTCAACGTGTGAGTGCGGCTTTAACCAATCCCGAAACTTTTCCCATATCGGCACGACCAGCCAATTTGGCTTTCAATACGTCGATGACTTTGCGCATATCTTGCGGACCATTGGCACCAGTTTCGGTCACCGCTGCCGTAACCGCCGCCTGAACCTCTTCGTCGCTCAACGCTGCCGGCATATACACGGACAATACTTCCAATTCCGCTTTTTCAATATCAGCCAAATCCTGACGTCCGCCAGCCTCGAATTGGGAAATGGAGTCCTTGCGCTGCTTGATCATTTTTTCAATAATCGCCAGGATCATGCCATCATCCAACTCAACGCGCTCGTCCACTTCTTTTTGCTTCATTGCAGCGGTCAACAAACGGATAGTTCCCAGCTTTGCAGTTTCCTTTGCCCGCATTGCCGCTTTCATGTCATCGGTGATTTGCTCTTTTAAGCTCATGTCTTGCCCCTGAATAAAATCGGATAAAAATAACAAAGCCCGCTGCGGCTGACCGGAGCGGGCATGCAAACCTAAGCAATGCTGAGGCGCATCCGGAAAACTCCGGACACAGCGACAGAATTAGTACATTTTCTTAGGTAATTGCTGACTACGAATACGTTTGTAGTGACGTTTAACTGCTGCTGCCAGTTTACGTTTACGCTCTGCTGTTGGCTTTTCGTAGAACTCGCGAGCGCGCAATTCGGTCAACAGACCGGTCTTTTCGATAGTGCGCTTGAAGCGGCGCATGGCGACTTCGAACGGCTCGTTTTCTTTAAGGCGAATTGTGGTCATGTAAGTTCAAACCATGGAAAGATTATAGGAAGACCGAGATATTAACAGGAAATTTCTGAGATTGGAAGGAAGATGATTAAATCTTGCGCAAAAAAAGCCGTCGCATACGCAAATTTATAGTTCAATCGTTTTCAAAAAGCCACAATTCAGAAAGGATACTCATAGGGAGTATAGATAAAAATACGCTGAAATCCGCAACGATTACATCGACCTTAAAATATACTCCCCAATAAGTAAATAACTGTCAGACTTCGCAGCATGAAAACAACGTTGGTTCTAAACTGCAGACCCTGCCGCAACGCCGGACGCCCAGGCCCATTGGAAGTTATATCCGCCCAACCATCCTGTCACATCAACGGCTTCGCCGATGAAATACAAGCCGGGAACCTTCGCTACCATCATGCTTTGCTGCGATAGTCCACGCGTATCAATACCACCCCGCGTCACCTCCGCCTTCCGGTAACCTTCGGAGCCGCTGGGCGTCAACTCCCAACGATTGATTTTTTCTCCCAATGCACGCAATTGCTTGTCCGGCATATCCGGAATCCGCGCATCGCCAGCAAAACCATGCGCGATCAATAAACCGTCGACTAGTCGTGACGGTAAATAGTGCGACAGGTAATTACTGAGATTTTTTTTGATCCGCGTTTTGTTTTCAACGAGATCCTGGGCAAGGTCCAGTTCCGGCAACAAGTTAATTCTGATGACGGTACCCGGTTGCCAGAAACTGGAAATTTGCAATACAGCGGGGCCAGACAATCCGCGATGCGTAAACAACAAATCTTCCCGAAAACTAGCGCGAGATTTTTTTTCGCCTGTTTCTATGTCCACCTCCAGGGAAATGCCGGACAAAGGAACAAACGGAGCCCAGGCCTGACTGTCAAAAGTCAGAGGGACGAGTGCGGGACGCGGCTCTATTACCTTGATGCCAAATTGCCTCGCAATTTTGTGGGCAAAATCCGTAGCACCTATTTTCGGTATAGATAAGCCACCGGTCGCGATCACCACGCTCGCTGCACGTATCTCACCACGATCAGTTTTCACAAGAAAGCCGTCGTCACTTTGCACAACTTCCGTAACGGCACTCGGCATTTGCCACTGCACTTTGCCGGAATCACATTCTGCCTTGAGCATGCGAATAATATCTTCGGCGCTATTATCGCAAAACAACTGCCCTTTATGCTTTTCGTGCCAGCCGATCTGATAGCGACGCATTAAGCTCAGAAAATCTTGTGGCGTGTACCTTGATAAGGCGCTCTTGCAAAAATGGGGATTTTCAGACAAAAAATTGCCCGGACCAGTCTGCAGATTTGTGAAATTACAACGGCCGCCACCTGAGATACGTATTTTCTCCGCCAGCTTTTCCGCGTGATCGATTAATACAACACGTTTGTTGCGTTGCCCTGCCACAGCGGCGCACATCATGCCAGCTGCACCTGCGCCAATGACGGCGACATCTACTTGTTTGTTCATATTAATCGTCCTGAAAATCAGGCGAGATTGTAGCGGATTCACCGGAGGTGAAAAAAATGAATTTGCCCGACTCGCCCCATAACAGCGCATCCGACAGGCCCGTTCACACTGACCTGTGAAAATTGCACTGAAATATGGCAAGTTAAAAATAATTTACACAATTACAATTCAATGTTTGAAATCTGCAACGCTTTCTGCAAATTAGCCGATGCAATTTGCGTCCAAATTAAGTAATTCTTGACTTGTGTTTCGCAAGAAGAGATAACTGACTGCCGACGACGCAAACGATTACGCAAACGATTGCGCTGGCCATATTAGGCTGTCATTCTGGGCGAACTGAGCCCCATCAATGCAGGCATATTGCACCATTTCGTATCTTTGTCGAACCACACAACTTTGGGAATTCACACATGCGTAAAACTACTTCTCGCCAACTGCTCAAAGGGACTACCCAGACCCTGATTGCAATGGCCATCACGACGGCGTTTCCCATGCATTCCGCATGGGCGCAAGCCACTCAGGACAACGCCAAGAAAGATGAAGGCACACAGTTAGAAACTGTGATCGTCACGGCGAATCGTCGTGCAGAAAACATCAAGGAAGTACCGATGTCGATTTCTGCCATCAAAGGCGAAGCGCTCGATACTTACAATGCCAGCGGACAGGATATTCGTTTCCTTGCTGCACGGGTTCCGAGTCTGAACGTGGAATCCGATTTCGGTCGCTCCTTCCCACGTTTTTATATCCGTGGCCTGGGTAATACTGATTTCGATCTGAATGCATCGCAACCCGTTGGTCTGGTATATGACGATGTTGTCCAGGAAAGCCCTATGCTGAAAGGCTTCCCCGTTTTCGACGTAGATCAGGTCGAAATTTTGCGCGGACCGCAAGGCACCTTGTTTGGCCGCAACTCGCCTGCAGGTGTATTGAAATTCGATTCTGCGAAACCAACACGTCGTTTTGAAGGCTATGGCAGTCTCGGCTATGGCAACAACAATGCCCTCAACTTTGAAGGTGCGATCAATGTCCCATTGAATGCCGATTGGGCAATGCGTTTCTCCGGTCAGGCACAAAGCCGCGATGACCGTGTCACAAACCCTTTGAGCACTGGCACGAAAAACCTGGAAGGCTATCGCGACAACGCTGCGCGTTTGCAGTTGCTGTACAAGAACGGCAATTTCAGCGCCTTGTTCAACGCCCATGGCCGCGATATGTCCGGCAATGCGACTTTGTTCCGCGCCAATATCATTCAAAAAGGCACGAACGATCTGGTCCCCGGGTTTAATTATGCCAACTACCCGACCGACGGTATCAACACGCAGACACTGCAGTCTTCCGGCGCCAGCCTGCGTCTGCGCTGGGATCTGGATGGCGTCACACTGCATTCGATCACCGCCTACGATAAAGCAAAATTTTACAGCCGCGCTGACGTGGACGGCGGCTTTGGTGCTTCGTATGCGTTACCTATGGGACCTGGCTTCATTCCATTCGAAGCGGAAACGGCCGATGGCATGCCACATCTGCGCCAGATCACGCAAGAGGTTCGCCTGGAATCAAATACCAAAGATCCTTTGCAATGGATCGC
>JAGWUK010000203.1 GCA_028868455.1 Burkholderiales bacterium
CTTCCGACGGATGCGTTAAAGACAGTTTGGATCTGAACGTGTTCAGGTGTCGTCCAATCATTTTCAAAGGCTTGCATATGAAACACAAATTTGTATTGGGTATTTTCAGCCTGTCCGCAACATTGCTGCATGCGATGCCAGCGCTGGCAGAAGACAAACCTGCAGATACACCTGCGGCAGACCAGCCGTCAGCCACAAAAGTTGTCGGCTTCGGCGTGTTTTATGCACCAGAATATCCTGGTGCGCGCAAAAACCGCGTCGGCCCGGCACTGTTTGCCGAGTACCACCATCCCAATGGTTTTTTTGCGAGTTCGACGAGTGGCCTCGGTTATGAAAAGAAAATTGATAACAGCGACCTGAGCATTGCGCTGGGCTTTCGCGGTGGCCGAAAAGAGAAAAGCGACGCCGGTACCTTGTCCGGCTCAGAAGACCTGAAAGGCATGGGCGATATCGAGAATTCCGTCACGACCACACTGCACGCAGGCACCCAACTCGGCGGCGCTGTGCATTTCAGCGTCGATGCCAACCTGGCGCTGAGTCATCGTGAAAACGGCAATCTCTACAACTTCGGTCTCTCTGCGCCGCTGTTCCAATCCAGCACTGACAGCATAGAACTGAGCGGCACGGCCAGCTATGGCGACCGCAAATACAATCAGACCAATTTCGGCGTCACCGCGACGCAAAGCGCCAATTCGGGATACAGCAGCTTTGCGCCAAAGGCCGGGTTCACGCAAGCGATGGCGATGGTTTCGTGGGGTCATGTCATCAATAAGCACTGGTCAGTACGTACCGCCGTCGGTGCCACGCATATGCTGGGCGACGCCGCCAATAGTCCGCTGACCAAAAAGAAAACCAGCCCGATTCTGGTCAGCACAGTGAATTACGCATTCTGACAAAAATTTTTTAGCCCCCCCTCTGAAGCGCAGTATTCATAAGGCTTTCCAGCCATATCGCGCCAGAAGGCGCATGGATACTGCGGTTCCTGAGGGGGCATTTTTATGTTTTCAAACGTCGACAGAGTTGGTCAGCATGCGAGAAGCAACGACGGTCTTAATTAAACGAAAACGTGTAGTTGACGTCCACTGCCGATTCGCTGCCTGTGCGTCCTGTGACGCTGATGCGGCGTGTCAATTGCCAGCTCAGTTTGATGGCGCCGCTGGCATCGGATAAACCTCGTTCTACCGACAACACCAATCCCGGCATCAGGCGCTTGCCGACACTGACCACCTGATCGCTGCTGCCAGCACTGACGCCAGTTGAACCGGCTACGGTCTGACCGGGTAAACGACTGCCGGAACTGCTACCGGCAGCGCCGATAGAAAACTCGTCAAAGCCTAATCCTTGCACGATATCGCGCGGCACATTGCGGCTGCCGTCACCACCAAAAATTGCTGATGCCGCCGACATCAATAAAGACGCGTCCCCGCCAGCCAGTTGATCGGAACCTCGCCCCAGCACCAGCCAGGAAAGTTTTTCCGCATCGGGCACAGCAGGCTCAGAAACCAGTCGCACCTGCGGCGCGGCGACGGTGCCAACGATCTCGACACCTGCTTCAACGGCCAGGCCTTGGCGCAGCGCACGGATGTTCAAACCGGGGTTCGCCGGTGGCCCCTGGAAATTTAAAATCCCGCGCTCTATCGCCAATTGCTGGCCATACCCTTCATACACGCCACCCACCGTATAAATCGAGCCGCTGGCCTGCAAAGGCGAACCGTCGCTGCTTCTCAGACGCAGGCTGCCGGTCAGGCCGGTATCGAGCCCGCGCCCGACAAATACAAATTTCTGCCCCATGTCGAAATTCACATCAACCCGGGTTTTGATCGCACGTTTCGGTGCTACGGTTTCTTTGGCAAGCGCCGCTTTTTTATCCTGAGAACGCGTGACGATGACATCGCTGGACAAACTTGGCGGCGGCAATTTCGGTAATTTAAAATAAGCGCCGTCAGCCTTTAACTGACCGATCAGACTCCAGATTTTATTGGCTTCGACAATATTGGCGTTACCCGAAACGACCAGCCAGCGATCCTTCCTTTGCAGCAAAGGAAATTGCTGCCAACTGGCTTGAATGGTTCCGGTTTCCTGATCCATATCGACATCACCACTGGCTTTGAACTCACCTTTCTTACCAAGCAAATCCGACCCTTGAAACCTCGCATGGTGCGGCAGCATGTTGACGGTATTGGAGAATTCCAGGCGGCTGACTTTCAGGTGTGCGCCTTCCAGTTGCGCATCCAGAATGCCGTTTGGTAACAGCAAACCCTCTGAGGCAAAGGCAACTTCCAGTTCGCGTCCCTGAATATCGGCGCGAAAACGCGGCTTGCCCACGCTTCCCAATAAATTTGCTGCGAGCGTCAGTCTGCCTTTCATGACCAATCCGGGGTTGAGCCAGGTGCCCAGCCATTGCAGATCAGGCACAGCCGCATTGACATGCCCGCCCAGCGCTGCTTCCGGCAATACTGTCCAGTTGCCGTTTTTTTGGGTCAGTGCGGTGTTCGCCTGAAGCTGCCATTGCCCCAGACGCGTGCCATCGGCATTCAGCGTCAGTGCCAGCCGCTCGCTGTCGGTGCCGGGTATCAGGCCACCTGTCTTTAACTGCATTTGCAAATCGCGAATACCGAGTGCGACCGGTGTGCCGGTACCTTCGGGATCGTTGAAGCGCAAATCGCCGCTTTGTCTCTGCACGCGGATATCGCCTTGCGCGCTGTCCTTGAGACGCAATTGCCATTGCGCATTGACCTGCATATTGCCGCTGACGACATATTGTGGTCGTATCAGATTGGCGATACTGATCACGTGCGCATTGCTGAGTTGACCCTGCGTAATCAGTGAACCCGGTGACCAATCCAGCGTATCCAGCGCCAGTGTCCCCAGCACACTGCGCAATCGCAATCCGCCAAGATGAAACGATTGTGCCGATAACTGCATTGGTGCCGGATTCTCCAGACTCAGATCGGGCTTGCCGTTCAGGCTTAGGGCCTGTAACTGACCGTTCCAGTTCCAGGCCGGGTCGTTTTTGTTTTTTGCCGCTTGCAAAGCACCGCTGGCGGCAGCGTGCAATTGCTGACCTGGCATGGCAGCATCCAGTTCCAGCAAATGTTTTTCGCGGTTGCCATGCAGTTGCAAACGTAATTGCTGGAACACGGTCACGTCATCCGTTGGCGCAGCAGCATCGACGATCGCCTGCTGCGGCAATGCCGGTAAGTCACCGCTGACTTGTTGCAGCAGTATTTCGCCATCCAATTTACCCTGCGAACCGCTGCCCATGTCCAGCTTGCCAGTGAGGCTGGCGATCTGCAGTTGCTTTTCCTTGAAATGGATCTGCAACTGCTGGCCTTGGGCATCCAGTTGTCCGGCCAGGTCATTAAAGCGGCCACGCAAACTGGCACTGGCTTTCAGGCTGCCGCCCAGACTTAATTGCCACGGTGCAGTCAGAGGATTGATACTGGCCAGCTCCGGCGCATCCAGATGGATATTGAGCACGTCGCTGACATTTCCCCAGGCTCCTTTGGCATCGAGCTGGTTTTTTCCCCATTGCAGATCAAATTGGCGAACCTGCACTTGCTGACCTCGCTGCCATTGCAGATCGGCGCTGCCTTTTACCGGATTTCCGGCATAGTCGCCTTGCAGACGTGGCAGGGTAAAGTGCAATTGCAGTTGCGGCTGTAATTGTCCTTTGGCACTGAACTCGGCCTGCAAATGTCCGGGCGGTGTATCAAGCCAACGCGCCGGATCAAAATTACTCAGGCTGCCTTGAAAGCTGTATGCCTGCAAGCCATTCAATGCCAGCTCGCCCTGTCCTTTTATGTGGGCATTGGCCGCCTGCCAGTCGAATTTGCTGAGTGTCAGCAAACCGTTCGTATGTTGGTAACCAGCCTCGGCGTGCAGGCTGGCCTGCCCATCGCTGAGCTGCGCCTGCATCAGCACGCTTGCCTGAGCAGTGCTTTTTGTTGCAGTTTGGGATGCAGTTTGCACATTCACGCTTCCCTTGATGCGGCTGCTGTGCAAGCGCTGATCGAGCTGTTTCAGATCGATATCACTGAGCTGCAATTGCACATCGGCAGTCGGCTTATTTTCTTTCCATTGCACTTCTGCATGGCCGGCCACGCTGCCGTTGCCATTCAACGCGATATTCAGCTGCTGGAATGACAGGAGCTCACCCGCCCAGCGCAGCTTGGTTGTCAGCGCGCGCAAGGGCAAAGCCTGGGCATTCCATGCGCCAGCGCGCTGGTTGCGCACACTGATTTCGCCAGCGAGCACCGGCGCAGTTTTGTCCGCCGCAACACCGGTTTCGGGCAGCACACTGGCATGTAGCAACATGTCTGCCTGCGGTGCATCCTTTTGCCATTCCGCAGGATTAAAGTGCTGGACATCCAGCGTCAGGCTGCGCAACACCTGCGCCGTATGCGGTGCATATGGCGCGATGCGCAGCTGTGCCTGGCCTTGCAAAGCCACAGCACGCCCTTGCTGCTGTCCGGCCTGCGCTTTCAGGGCAATCTGGAGTTCCTGCAGATTGCCGCTGACCAGTCCTTGTACCAACAAAGGTGGCAACGTGGCTTGCGCCTGCCCTTGCCAATCCATATCTGCACGTAAAGGAAATGGCCTTTGCTCTGCCAGCACTGCATGCCCCTGCACTTTGCCCCACGGCGTCGTTAACTGCGTCTGCAAACGGTATTGCTGTTGCTGATAACTGAGCCGCCCCGATAAGGCGCTTAACACCACGTCATCGACTTGTGTGCCGTCCGGCTGCAGCGTCGCGATGCGCAGTCGGCCCAGCGCCAGATTGTTCGCATCGAGAGTAAACGGCAGATGCAATCCGGCTGGCATCTGCGCAGCGTGCGGATCGCTGGCGCTGGCGATCGTCAGACTGCTGAGCTGCATCTGACGTATCTGCACATGCGCGCGGATCAGGTCGCTGGCCTGCCATTGCATATGCACGCCCTCACCCTCAACAATCAGTGTTTTGCTGCGAAAATTAAATTGTCCGATTTCCAGTGACCCGCCCAGCGTGCCATGGACATCCGTCATCGTTAATGAACCGGCACTGATTTTTTCCGCCAGCACCAGCGCTGCACGCGTACCTGTTTGCGTCTGCAACATCCAGACCAGCAGCAAGCCAAATGAAAACAGTAACAGCGCCCCCCATGACAACGAGGTCCACAGGCGCGAGGTCTGCCGCTTGTCGGACGTCGCAAGCCTGCCTTCATGGGCATCGGGCGCCGGTGGTGGAGTTTGCGTTGGCTCTGACATATCAGAATGCAATCGCGATAGAAAGATCAAGGCGCACGCGTTTGCTTTGACGCCCATAGGTCATGTCCAGCGCCACTGGCCCGGCTGGCGTCCTGTAACGCCCGCCAACGCCGACGCCCTGATGCATATTCACATCGCGCCAGCTGGCCGCGGCATCACCGTTATCGACAAATGCCGCCGCGCCCCAGGTGGGGTTGATCCAGTGTAGATATTCTGCGCTCATGGCCGTCATGACGCGACCGCCAGTGACACCCGTAGGATGTTGCAGACCCAGACTTTGATAAGCATAGCCGCGTACCGTGGTGCTGCCACCGGTGCGGAACAGATAATCTTCCGGGATACCGTCGATGCTCTGGGAAAACACTTGGCCAGCTTCGGCACGCAGGATAATGCTGTCGCTTTTTCCGACGGGAATCCAGCGTTGATATTTACCGTAGGTGCGGAAAAAACGTTGGTCGGATAACAGCAACTTATCGGCAAATGCCAGCTCCAGCTGGTAAATCTGGCCGCGCCTTGGTGCGAAGGCATCGTCCACATCGCGCCAGGTCCAGCCTATGCTGGCAACCAGCGCCTTACTGGTGACCAGTGGCTCGCCTTCCAGTTCGATTTTTTCCCGGCTCAGATTGAGTCCCAGTCTTTGTTCCAGATGCCCGCGCGTACTGGTGCGTTTGACACCGACCGCGTGGCGATTCGAGATCACCCCGGAGACGTCCTGGCGATCGAACAGCACGCCGAATGAATCCAGGTAATTCGATGCGCGCGGCGGCAGGTAAATATCGGCATAACCAAGCTGGCGTCTTTGCTCGATGCGGATAGCGCTGCGCAAATCCCAGGCGTTGCCGGTCAAGTCACGATCCCGGTAAGCGACTTCACTGCGAAAGCCGGTGTTACTGCTATAAC
>JAGWUK010000204.1 GCA_028868455.1 Burkholderiales bacterium
TCCACTTGCCTGACTGAGACGACTTTGCAAACCAGCCGGCAGTTGCAGTTGGTACACATCAAACATAGATAACGCCAACCCGATCAGAAGCGCACTAAAAGTCAGTAATACCCACGGTTTTTGCAATGAACCAGCCAAACCTTCTCCTGCCAGACCAGCGGCTACGCCCATTAAGGTGTAAATCAGCGCCATTCCAAGGCAATAAGAGAGCGCCAGCAAAAATCCTCGGCTGCGTGAGACAGAACCTTCACCGACGATAATCGAAGACAGGATCGGCACCATCGGCAGCACGCAAGGGGTGAACGATAGCAATAAGCCAAAAACAAGAAAAGCAATGCCGATACGCCAAAGACTTCCACTTTGCAGCGTGCGCTGAGCCAGGGAACTATCATCTTCATTTTCAGCAAGTTCTTTTACGGCTGGAGTAGGCGTCGTTACCGTACTGGCGGTATTCGCCGACGCGTCGGTCAGCAAAGTGAGCTTTCCCGGTATCAAAGGATCAACCCGAAAACGCTGATCAACGGGCGGATAGCACAAACCTGCGTCTGCACACCCCTGATAAGTAATCGTGAGCGTAAAAGCATGTTCGACCTTGGTGACAGGCAATTCGACCAATAGTTTTTTTTCATAGATTTCAACCGTTTTGTTGAAATTCTCGTCGAACTTCCGTATGCCATCAGGCAGTGCGGGTTTGCCTAACACTATATCTGGTGCATCCGCTTTAAAGTTCAAACGCTCCCTATACAAGTGGTAATCCTTGGCAATCGCCCATGTCAGAATTAGTGATTTCGAATCGTGCAATTCTGCCTGTAACTGAAACGCACGTTCAGGTTCGAGAAATTCTTCAGCGGAAGATATGCCTGGTACCAAACCCAACAAAATTAGAAAAGCGCTGCAACGCAGCCATTGGACGAGCAAACTACTTTTCATAAAAACTCCATAAGTTTGGCAGAGACAGATAATCAATTCAGTTGAACTGTCCCTGCAAATTATTCAGATACTTAAAACGTTCGACCTTCGTCAACGACGAGTTTGCCATCTTGATCAACAGCCAAATAACGCATGCCAGTGCGATTCAAAAAATCAATACCGTCTTGTTGCTTGAGCATTGCGATGGTGGAACAGCTACCTGCTGTAATTGCCAGAGGTGCCAGCACACTAATCGAACGCCAAAACGTGACTGGTTCTCCATTGCGTGGATCAACAATGTGGCAATACCTTTTGCCGTTGATTTCGAAAAATCGTTCGTAATCGCCACTTGTCGCTATCGCCCCACCGTACATGGGGATACTCGCAATAGTTTTATCTTGATCGCGCGGGTCCTGAATGCCAATCTGCCAAGCGCTGCCATCGGGCTGAGGCCCGATAAATCGCATGTCACCACCAAGATTCACATACCCGTGCTGCGCGCCAGAAGCTAGTAAAACGCCCGCCGCGCGATCGGCAGCATATTCTTTTCCGAATCCCCCAAAATCTATTTCCATTCCCTGTTCAGCCAGATAAACACGACAGTTTGCATGCTGTACTTTTTCCCAGCCGGTTCGCTGAAGTAAAGCGCGAAGCTGATTTTCAGACGGGATAATTCCATCACGAAAATTCCAGGCACGCGTCACTATCCCAGTCGTTATGTCGAATAATCCCTCGCTAGACAGGTACACTTCATTTGCGTAACTGAGAAGTGACGACGTTTCCTCATCCACATCGATCCAGTTTTTTCCTGCCGAAGCATTCATTCTGGAAACGATGCTGTCCGTTCTGTATCGTGAAAATTTGTGCTCAATTCGCCGCACTTCAGAAATCGCGTCCATTGCAACCCGATGTGCGGCCATATCATTGTCGGCAGCGATCTTAATTTCACATCGCCCGCCCATTGCATTGAACTCGATACTAAAAGTCTGCATTACCATTGTCTGGTGAGACCAATTTGGAAAATTTGCGCGCGTAACGGTTCTAACCCAGGACTACCTTTGTGAAATAAGCGCCATTCTCCGCGCTGCTCATACTTTTCAACTTTCACGTCTACCATCCAGTCACGTGTCAATTGTTTGCTGAGTTTTAAACCAACGGACAGCGCCCCAAATCCCGCAAGACGCTGATCTGCGGACGTCGGTGCGCTCGAAGAAAACACATACCCAGGAGGAAATGGTGCGCCTAAAGTTGAATCATAAACAGGATCAAAATAGAAACTTGCCGCACTCTGCGAATACACACGAACCGATGGTGCAACAATCCAGCCATGACTCAAGGCTTGTACATACTCCGCGGACAAAGTATGGGCTTTCACCTCATAGCTATCCTTGTAATAGCGATAGCTGAATCGCCCAGTACCACCGCTCTTAGAAAAATAGTGATTCCAGCGCACTAGCATGCTCACCTGATTGCGCTCCCGCGGACGTCTGTCCAGCGCCTTGTAAGGATCGGAAAAATAACCTTCACCGTGACTGTAGTTGAGCGTGAATTGCGCAATATCGTCAGGCGATAAAATTTGCGTCACCCCTGCCAGCAATCCAATCGTCTTTTTCGTTTCGTTGACAACGATCCGATTAGTGGGATTAATGCGATCATTGCTTCCACTTACACCCATATTCCAGCTTGTATTTTTATCTTCGCTGGCAAAACTGCCGCTTAGCGATAGAGCGCGTGACTCATAGTCATGTTCAGTGGAATATGCCGTGCCCATTGTCACACTACCACGGGGAAAATAACGCGTGACCGCCACATCGCCTGCTGTACGATCATCGTTCATTCTGGAAGCACCGGAGACGGCTGTGTGATAACGTGGTGAGGCACCAGACACGCTGTCCGAGGTTAATGTTGCATCGAGCGACCACGATGCTCCTATAGGTGTGAGCAAAGAAATGGAAGGAGAATTTGCGGTAACCCGTTTGAAATCAGCCTGATTTTCTTCGTAGTTCAGATACCGCACGCTGAGGTTTGCATGTTCAGGCGGCGTCTCTGCCTGAGCGATGCCCATGCCAGGCAACAATAGCGCGGCACCCAGCAATGCCGCGCCAATATTGAACGGATCAGGCGCAAAATTTGTTGAAAGCGAATCGTCAAATTGCGTGGCAGTTAAGGAATTAGGAATTATTTTATGCATGTCATGTGATCTCTGGTTAATTACAGCCACAACCGCCCCCTCCTACGCCAGCACCACCTGACGCCGCTTCGCGGCTCGTGTATATATGCTCGCTATACCGAGATTCCAGTTTATTGTTTTCAAACGTCATTTCTTGTTTTGCCAAATTCCCCTTTTCCCAAGGCTGAACGGCTTTCAAACTAGCGCAGGCAGATAATAAAAACACGCTGCTTGTTAGCGCGAAAAAGTAATATATTTTTTGCGTACGCGACTTCATTTGAGCATTCCTAGTGATGATTTAATTTTTTCTTCGAGCACACTCTTGTCTGCATCCCGAAACCCTGAGTGCTCGTAAAGAACTCTTCCATCTGGACCAATCAAAACGCTGCTCGGCATTCCTTTGATGCCATAACTGCGCGGTGTAGTGCCGCTGGGGTCAAATGCGACCAGAAACTGTGCTGGATTAGCCATCAAAAATTGACGCGCATCGTCACTCTTCTGATCCAGATTGACTCCGATGATTTGCAACCCCTGCCCACCATACTTTGATTGCAAAGCATTCATCCAAGGAAAGGACTGCCTGCAAGGCCCACACCATGAAGCCCAAAAATCCAGGTAAACCAATTTGCCTTGATATTTGCTTAAATTAACGCTGCCGACCGTACCTCCAAGTGCAAAGCCTGGCGCTACACTGCCTTTTTCCAGTGCCATCGCCGGAGCGACAAATAAGGTAACTGCCAGCGCGGATAAGAGTCGAAAAACAAACTTTCTTTTGAACTTAACGTTAGATTTCATCACAAGCTTTCATATCATCGTGGAGGAATAAAGCCAGGATGAATACCTGGCTTTTCGCCATTCAATCCGCACGTGCCGTGCGACGCGTTTGTCGCTTGCGCCAGACGATGACGATGCCCGCCAATATCACCAGTATCGGCAACATTGGATCTTTGCCGTTACGGGCAACAGAACAGCCTCCACCACCTTGATTGCTGACGACGTTATTTCCTGGTGTTGCGCCATTGCCCGCCAGCGCATTCCCAGCAAATGAAATAGTCCAAGTGGCATTCGAATCGCCAGAGCTGATCAGTACACTTCCATTCGCTGCACCAAGCAATGCTGGCGCATAGTTGACCACCAGTTCGCAAGAAGTCATTGGCGCCAGACTGAATGGAAATTGAGGACATGAGGTGCTATCAACGACAGCCGAAAAAGGTCCGCTAAATGAGGCATTAGAAAGCGAGATCGCACTTGTGCTTGGATTGCTCAACGTAAATCGCTTGGTCACGCCTGAACCACCGACATTGCTTGACCCAAAGTCGAACGACTGAGGTGTAATAGTTAGCGCAATGCTCTTGACCGGAATGGCTACACCTGTACCGGTCATATGAAGATTCAATTGCGTTCCGCCATCGGTAACGACTAGCAAGTCGGCCGACTTGTTTCCAGCGCCAGCTGGCTGGAATGACATATCGATAGTGCAGCCCGCATTTGGACTAACGACCAAATTCGCGACGCAACTACCACTCAAAGAGAAATCGCCTGGCTGGGTTCCACTTAATACCACGCTGGAAATTTTAAAAGCCGATGTTCCTGCGTTGGTCAGCGTCGTCGTATGTTTTGCCGAAATTGTTCCAATCTGGGTATCGCTAAATTGTATAGTGCCGGTATCGGACAATTGAGGCTTGGCGACAGCCAAATTGCTTGCTTTCCCAGTAATTGGAACTTGCAGCACCGGTGCATTAGAGCTGATGTTTAAGCTAGCGGAAATATCTCCTTCAACTGCAGGAGTAAATACAATTGGAACAGTACAACTGGCACCAACAACGAGGCTCGTACCGCAAGTATTACCGGCACCGATAGCAATCGCTGACGAACCTGAAATTTTTAATGAGGTCAGATTCAAAGTGACATTACCATTATTTGACAAGCTAACTTGCTGCGTCGAAGGATTGCTTCCAACGGACTGCATGCCAAAAGCGAGCGTACTTGGTGTAGCACTTAATGCCGGACTCGCTGCAGCGCCTGTACCTGT
Source organism: Burkholderiales bacterium (assembly GCA_028868455.1). Classification (GTDB taxonomy): domain Bacteria; phylum Pseudomonadota; class Gammaproteobacteria; order Burkholderiales; family Burkholderiaceae_D; genus Undibacterium. The sequence continues at coordinate 5,112 of JAGWUK010000204.1, forward strand.
CAGGCTAACGACAACATTCCCATTCGACGCATTAGTACCAATATTGAGCGCGGCTGTGAATGCACCGACTGAGGTCGGTGTTGCTTTCAAGGTCAAGCTACATTGACTACCCGCAGCGATTGGATTTTTTACGTCACAACTACCGCCGGCAACAAAAATCCCTGAATTCACTCCCGCCAGATTGATCGACGTCAGGCTCAACGGCGCCTGACCGCTGTTGCTGATAGTAATAGTTTGTACTGCCGAAGCTGCATTCACAAGAACCGCGCCAAAGTTCAGGTTTGTCGCTGAAACGGCAACATTCGGCTGTGCAACGACATTACCAACTCCGCTCAGGCTGATTTGACTAATCCCGCCAGTACCATTGTGGTTGATGTCGATGTTGGCAGTGCGTGTTCCTTGTGCCTTTGGCTGAAATATAGTCTGCACCGTACAGGTCGCACTCGGCGCAAGGGTGGTTCCACTATTACAACTGCCACCACTCAAGCTAAAATCTCCAGCATCGTTTCCTGATAGCGATATCGCGGAGATAGTCAGGGATCCCGCACCGGTATTACTGACTGTCGCCGAGAGTGCTGCACTGTTTTGCCCGATTGTCGTGCCATTGAAAACAAGACTACCAGGTGAAACTGTCGCGACAGGCCCGGCAACGACGGAGGGATTACCAATGAACGCGGCCAGGTCTGCAATTTCGGATTGACTGAACTTGTTGTTATATAGACTTCCCATTCCGCCTTTATTCTGAGCCCATGCGCTGCTGATGACCGATGGGTTATTCGCTCCGCGCAAAATGCCATTGACGTTATCGGCTGGACTGGCTCCGTGACAGGCAGTACAGCTTGTACCGCCCGATTTAGGGCCGTTCAAATACAGACTTTTGCCATTAAGTGCGTCAGCAGCATAAGCTGACGATGCGCCAGTCACCAATTCCAGTAAAATGCCGGCACCGAGTGCTCCGACGAGCAAAGCCCGGCGTTTTATATGCATCAAGCAGCGTGACTTCATCGTAGTTTCCCTTTAATTGTTAAAAT
>JAGWUK010000205.1 GCA_028868455.1 Burkholderiales bacterium
AGTTGGTAAAAATGTAGCGACTACCGAAGGAACGGTTATTTTTGAAAACCGTTTATTCCAATTAATTCAATACACACCTTTGACGAAAACCGTTCATCAGCGACCGCTGTTGATGGTGCCTCCATGCATTAACAAGTTCTATATTTTGGACTTGCAGCCAGAAAATTCCGTCGTCAGATATGCCGTTGAACAAGGACACACGGTGTTTTTGGTGTCTTGGGCGAATCCTGACGAAAATATGGATGACGTTACCTGGAACGACTACATCGAGGACGGAGCGATCAAGGCAATTCATATCGCTCAGGAGGTCGGTAAGCAAGAGCAACTGAATATGTTCGGCTTTTGTGTCGGTGGAACAATCATTGCTACGGCTTTAGCAGTTTTAGCAGAGCGCGGGGAGCAACCTGCCAGCAGTCTGACATTATTGACGACTCTCCTGGATTTTTCAGATACGGGCGTTCTGGATGTCTTTGTTGACGAAATGCAGGTCGTTATGCGTGAACAGACAATTGGAAGCAAGGGGTTATTACCTGGGCGTGATTTGGCAAGTACGTTCTCTAGTCTGAGAGCAAATGATCTGGTCTGGAACTATGTCCAATCCAATTATTTAAAAGGCGAGGCACCGCCCCCTTTTGATTTGTTGTATTGGAATGCAGACAGCACAAATTTGCCTGGTCCAATGTTCTGTTGGTATCTTCGCAATACCTATCTGGAAAACAATTTGAAGCAGCCAGGAAAGTTGCTGGTAGCGGGTAATAAGGTTGATCTTGGCAAAATTGATGCGCCTGTTTTTGTGTACGGATCGCGTGAGGATCATATTGTTCCCTGGCAGGCAGCTTTTGCATCCACTTCGTTGCTAAATCCGAAAAATCGGAAGCGGAATCGTTTTGTGCTGGGGGCTTCTGGGCATATTGCTGGCGTCGTAAATCCGCCAGCGAAAAAGAAACGCAGTTACTGGACTAACGATAATCCGGTCAGCGACGCAAAGACATGGTTAGAAACAGCGACGGAGCATCCGGGAAGCTGGTGGCCAGAGTGGTCGGAATTTTTGTCGGAGCACGGTGGAAAGATGGTGAAGGCGCCTACTAGCCCAGGTAACGCAAATTGCCAGGCAATTGAAAGCGCACCGGGTCGTTACGTGAAAGTCAGAGCAGATTAATCGTAGGTGTAGCGAAGCTTAATATTTCAAACAGGAGAGCAAGTATGTCAAAGCGTGTTGCGTATGTAACCGGTGGTATGGGTGGCATTGGGACTTCCATTTGTAAACGTTTATGCAAGGACGGATATACCGTCGTTGCCGGTTGTGGCCCTAACTCACCTCGGAAAGATAAATGGCTGGCAGATATGCGTGCGGAAGGGTATGACATTCATGCCTCTGAAGGCAACGTCTCTGACTGGGACTCAACGAAAGCGGCATTTGATAAAGTAAAAGCTGAAATCGGTGAAGTCGATGTACTGGTCAATAATGCTGGCATTACGCGCGATGGTCAGTTCCGTAAAATGAGTAAAGCGGACTGGGATGCTGTAATGGATACCAACCTGAATTCGTTGTTCAATGTGACCAAGCAAGTGATTGAAGGAATGGTTGATCGTAACTGGGGCCGCATCATTAATATTTCTTCCGTCAATGGGCAAAAAGGGCAGTTCGGACAAACCAATTACTCGACCGCGAAAGCAGGTATTCACGGATTTTCTATGGCATTGGCACAAGAAGTTGCGACAAAGGGCGTAACAGTCAATACCGTGTCACCGGGCTATGTTGGTACCGATATGGTCAAAGCCATTCGTCCTGATGTGTTGGAAAAAATTGTTTCAGGAATTCCTGTCAAGCGTTTGGCTGAGCCTGAAGAAATTGCTTCTATCGTTGCATGGATTGCGTCAGATGAGGGTGGTTATGCAACCGGTTCTGATTTCTCCATCAATGGTGGCTTGCACATGGGCTAATTTCTGCGTTGTGCAAAATGCATTAGTGGATTTGTTTTAAATCAGCTTTTTACAGTCCCTGATTGTAGTGATCCTGCCGCAGTGCGGTAGAATATGCCCATCAAATCATATGATTTCGATGGGCAACTCATTTGCAAGCAAGAAAATAAAAATTGCAAAAAAAGGGGACAAACAATTCTTCGCGTTGACTTGATTTACTAAACACGCTGATTGTTTGCTTGGAATAGTCTGGTATTTATCGCGCCAACGTGTGTCTGATGAATCCTGGCGAAGAAGTTATCAATTGAGATTTCAATGAATAGCGCAAAAAAATCAACACAACATCTGATCAAAAAATATCCAAATCGTCGTCTCTACGATACGCAGACAAGTAGCTATATTACCTTGGTGGACGTAAAGCAGTTCGTGCTTGAGAACGACGATTTCGCAGTCGTTGACGCTAAGACTGGCGAAGATCTGACACGTAGCATTCTGTTGCAAATTATTCTGGAAGAAGAGGCCGGTGGTACACCGATGTTTTCCAGTGTTGTGCTGGCGCAAATCATCCGGTATTACGGCCACGCCATGCAAGGCATGATGGGGTCCTACCTTGAGAAAAATGTCCAGGCATTCATCGATATCCAGAATAAACTGGCGGAAAATTCAAAAGGCATTTACGAAGGCAAGCCTTTTAGTCCCGAAATGTGGACACAGTTTATGAATGTGCAGGGGCCAATGATGCAAGGAATGATGGGAAATTACATTGAGCAGAGCAAAAATTTGTTTGTGCAGATGCAAGAGCAGATGCAGAATCAGGCGAAAAATATGTTCAGTACTTTTCCATTCAATCCTGAAGATGTGAATAAGAATAAATAATTTTAACTTAAGCCCCTGATTTTTCAGGAAAATTGCCGGCCGTAGCGGCAAGGCAAGGTGGCAAAGGGTACAATAGCGGATTCGCTTTTTGTACCCTTTTTGTTATTTAAGTACCCGATATGTCTATCATTGAAATCCGTCGTCAAGAATCCACTTCCGCGCCAAAAGTCGGATTTGTCTCACTTGGGTGTCCTAAGGCACTCGTCGATTCCGAGCAAATCCTGACGCAGCTTCGTGCCGAAGGCTACGAAACCGCTAAATCCTACGATGGTGCTGATCTGGTTATTGTGAATACATGCGGCTTTATTGATGCTGCAGTACAAGAGTCTTTGGATGCCATTGGCGAAGCGTTGGCAGAAAATGGCAAGGTTATCGTAACCGGCTGCCTTGGTGCTAAAAAAGATGCCGATGGCAAGGACATGATTCAGGCGATTCACCCCAAAGTATTGGAGGTCACTGGGCCGCATGCTTTGACAGAGGTCATGTCCGCCGTTCACAAACATTTGCCTAAACCGCACGAACCATTCATTGATCTGGTGCCGGCACAAGGCGTGAAGCTGACGCCGAAACATTTTGCCTACCTCAAAATATCAGAGGGCTGCAATCATCGTTGCAGCTTCTGCATTATCCCGTCCATGCGGGGTGACCTGGTGTCGCGTCCGATCGCTGACGTAATGTTGGAGGCTGAAAATTTATTCAAAGCTGGCGTGAAAGAGTTGTTGGTTATTTCGCAGGACACCAGCGCTTACGGTGTGGATGTAAAGTTCCGCATGGGTTTCTGGAATGGAAAACCAGTCAAAACGCACATGACACAATTGGTCGAGGCTTTGGGTGAGCTGGCGAAACAATATGATGCCTGGGTTCGTCTGCATTATGTTTATCCCTATCCACATGTGGATCAGATTATTCCGTTCATGAACAATGGCCACGTTTTGCCTTATCTGGATGTGCCGTTGCAACATGCTCATCCTGACGTGCTTAAGCGCATGAAACGCCCGGCTAGCGGGGAAAAAAATATTGAGAGAATCAAAGCATGGCGCGAGATGTGTCCGGAAATTACCATTCGCTCGACTTTTATCGCTGGTTTCCCAGGTGAAACTGAAGAAGAGTTTAATTATTTGCTGGATTTCTTGCGCGAGGCAGAAATTGATCGCTTGGGCTGCTTTGCTTATTCTCCAGTGGAAGGTGCAACAGCCAATGCACTGGAGAATCAATTACCCGATGACGTGAGAGAAGACCGTCGGCGACGTGTTATGGAGTTGCAGGAAGGCATTTCCAAAAAACGCTTGCAAGCAAAGGTCGGAAAGACTCTGCGCGTATTGATCGACTCTCTCGATCGTAGTGGCGGTGTGGGACGCAGTGCCGCTGATGCGCCGGAAATTGATGGCGTGGTTTATGTGAAGCCGCCATTTGAACCGCACCGCAAATTAAAAGTCGGTGAATTCGTTGATGTCAAAATTAATGCCGCAGATGCACATGATTTGTGGGGCGAGGCAATTTGATGGTTGGTCAGCGATGGATAGCAGTGATCTGTTTCGCTTTCAATATGGGCTGTGGTGCGGCGCCTGCGCAGGCGCAACAGACTGCGCCCATGTCCAACCCGGTATTTGCGCAACCTGTCACGCTAAGGGGACGGCTGGGCGGTGATGTGGTGCAAATGCAGTTGCAGCCAAAGAAGGAAGACATGGATAGTGTTGAAGGTAGCTATTTCGTCTTTGGTGGAAAGCGAAATCATGGGAATCGCATTTTGCTTGCTGGCGAAGTCAGCCGTAATAAAGTCAGCATGGAAGAATCCGAAGATGGGGGGGATGTTTCCGGTCAATGGGATGGTGAATTAAACGGGACGACGTTTCGCGGTGTCTGGCAGTCTGATGATGGAAAACTGAGTCTGGATTTCTCGCTGGAATTGGTCAGCGATGATCGCAAGCCCATGAAGAAAATCGCGCAACACAATAAAAAGTGACCGCCGTTCTGTGTGAGGTACGTCTCGCAAAATAGCGTGGTATTTCGAATTGAATGCTACGCTATTTTTTTGAGCGCAGGACTGAAGTTTTTGAACGAAACAATATACTCCCGTCAAAATTTTAAAAAAATGCCATGAAGCGCAGTTGGTTAGCGCGGAGTTTAAAAATACCTGGGGGGAGTATAAGTCTTTCATCTAATTTTTTGAAAATCAAAATGCCTTCAAGGTGTTTCTGTTATAACATGTTCAATCCATCGTTCAAGGGTTGCTCAGCATGTCAAAACCTTCCAATATCAGCAATAGCTTTAATACTGAACTGATTCATAGCGAGTATGTCCCGCCCGCTGGTTTCAGTGCATTTCCGGTTTCGATTCATCATGCATCAACGGTTCTGTTTAAAAATGTCGCTGCGATGCGGGCGCGAAGCTGGCAGGATAAATCTGCGTATACCTATGGCTTGCACGGCACGCCGACCACTTTCACTTTAGAAGCGCGTCTGGCCCAAATAGAAGGTGGTGAGCATTGTTTGTTGGCGCCGAGTGGATTGGCTGCCATAACGTTGGTGGATATGGCGTTATTGCAAAGTGGCGATGACGTACTGATCCCGGATAACGTCTATAACCCAAATCGCGAATTGGGCGAATGGTTATCCAGGAGTTTTGGCATCAGCGTGCGCTACTACGACCCAATGATCGGTGCTGATATCGCGAAACTTATCCATGGGAATACGCGCTTGATTTGGGCAGAAGCGCCAGGTTCCGTTTCTATGGAAGTGCCGGATATTCCGGCCATTTGTTCTGCCGCGCACGAGCGTGGCGTGATAGTGGCGCTGGACAATACCTGGTCGGGCGGCATAGCTTTCCCGGCATTTGTGCACGGCGTCGATATCATTATGCAAGCGCTGACTAAATACCAGAGCGGTGGTTCAGACGTGCTGATGGGGGCGGTAATTACCAAAGACAAGGCATTGAATGCCCGTTTGCAGGCGGCGCATATGCGGCTAGGGTTCGGTGTCGGTATGGATGATGCGTACCTTGTCTTGCGCAATTTGCCGACTTTGAAATTGCGTTTTGACGCGCATGATCAACGCGCTCGTCAAGTTGCAATGTGGCTGAAAACGCGCCCGGAAATCGCCAAAGTATTGCATCCTGCAATACCGGATTGCCCGGGGCATGAGAATTGGTTGCGTGACTTCAGCGGAGCGGGCGGTTTGTTCTCGGTGCTGTTTGACCCGCGTTTCTCTGAGGCTGAAACAGACCAGTTTGTGAATAGTCTGAAGTTATTCAAAATTGGATTTAGCTGGGGAGGTGCTCATAGCCTATGTGTGCCATATCGGATTGAGCAAATGCGCGATCGGTGGACAGAGAAGGG
>JAGWUK010000206.1 GCA_028868455.1 Burkholderiales bacterium
CCAGCGTAATGATCGCCCAGTCCTTGCCGTTGGCGGCATTACTCGCGAGTTTAAAGGCGAGCAGTCCACCGACGATTGCCATAACTGAGACCGCGACCAGCCACGGCGCATACGCGTGATACAGCGGAATCTCATAGGCAAGCGTGCCGGAGTGATAGGCCTTGCTGACAAAGGCTAAACCTACTACTCCCAGCAATGCCAGCAAAACGCCGGAAATCTTGAGCGCACGGCTACTGCAATCTTCCAGTGCGCAAGCAATCAGCAATGCCAGCGCCGGAAAAATCGGCAGAATATATCCCGGCAGTTTGGAGTGGGAAATGCTGAAAAAGAAAAAGAAAAATACCGCCCAGATCAGCAGCAGCAAACGTGGTTGAAACGCGCCGGCTTGTTTTTTGACGCCGCTCATCAGTCCTGAAAGCAGCATGCCCAGCCAGGGAATAATGCCAACCAGCAGCAAGGGGAAGAAGTAATACCAGGCACCGCCGCGCTTATGCACGTTGCTGGTAAAACGTTCAAAATGTTCGTGAATAAAAAAGAAATGTGGATGTTCAGGATTGCGCATCGCAATCAAAATAAACCACGGCGCGGTAATCGCAAAAAACAGCAGCAAACCCTTGCCAAAATGCAGACGCGTCCACAACGCCCAGTCGCGTGTGGCCAAGGTGTACAGCACCAGCACACCGCCCGGCAAAACAAAACCGATCAGCCCCTTGGACATGGTTGCCAGCGCCATCCCTGCCCAGCACAACAGCATGGCGTTACGCTGTTCTTTTGCGCTGGCGCCATCACGTTGCGCCAGAAGCAGGCCGCACATGCTCAGGCACAGCATGCCCGACAAGCCCATATCCAGCGAATTGATATGACCCATCGCCGCCCAGTAGAAGCTCGATCCGAGCACCAGCGCGGCGCTGATGCCTATCCGGCGGCTGAATACTTTTACGCCGGTATAAGCGACCGCAGCGATGCCCAGCAAGCCGCACAAGCCTGTCCAGAGGCGTGCCTGCCAGTCGCCAAGGCCAAACGCTGCAAAGGTCAGCGCATTCATCCAATTTTGCAAAGGCGGTTTTTCGAAATATTTGATACCGTTCAGGCGCAGCGTAATCCAGTCGCCGGTTGCCAGCATCTCGCGCGCCATTTCCGCATAACGCCCTTCATCTGTGGGCACCAGCGTGCGCGCACCCAGCATGTAAAACCAGACCAACAGAAAAGCGATAATCAGAGACCAGAGCAGGCGAGGTGAGTTGTACGGGGAATTTGATTTCATGCGGTTTCCATAATCAGCGCTAACGCAACTTTGCGTCCTTCTGCCATCAGGATATTGTAAGTCCGGCAGGCGGCCTGATTGTCCATACACTCAACGCCGATGCGTTTTTCCGTCAGTTGTTGTATCAGACGTGGATGGATGAAACGTTGTTGATGACCTGTGCCGAGAATGACGACATCAGGTTGACAGGCGGCGACTTGTTCAAAATGGCTCGCCGTCAGTTGATCAAAGTGACTGACCGGCCATGCCGCCGGTTTCACTTCAGGAAGGACGATCAGACTATGGCGAAACTGAATCGCATTAAATTCGACACTGTCTTTATCGTATGCGGTGACGGTCTGGTACTGCTGTGTGGGTGTGGCGTGCAGTTTCATGAGCGATGAGAGAATGTGGCTTGCCAGTCGGCGACAGTCGCGCAATGGCAGCATATGGGCTGAAAATGAATTGCGGCATTGTAGCTTTTTTTGGAATTCATTTCATATTTATGACTTGTACCAAGTCGCCCTCGCGGGTGTATTGCACGTCGGTCAGCGACTTTGTGCCGTGTTCGCCATCGTGCCTGGCGGAGAATTTTTGGGTAAGCTCTGACGTGTCGGCGTCAATGTCGGCGCCAGCCAGAACCATTTGATTGGTCGCGACCGGCGCCATCGCGCCAAGATTTTTATTGGTACGGTTTTAAAATTCTTCCCATTCATCGTTGGCCGAATTTTCCGGCTTTGCTTTTGATGCTGATCTGCCGGTGTTCGAAGCGGCCGGTGTCGCTGCGGGTTTGCGCGCAGCTGGCTTGATTGCTACCTTGTTTGCGGCAGGGCGTTTGGGCGATGCCGCGACCTTGTTGCTGGCAGAGTCACTGAGTTTTGGCGCTTTGTGTGCTGCTTGTGTGGTGTTTTGCGGCCGGTTGTCGTTGCCGACTTTAATCGGATGCATGATCATTCTGGGTTGCATATCGTTAATCCAGAAGTACTCGCCATCACCATAGCGCAGGGCTTTGACGGCATTGATGGCGGCTTTTTTGGCGTCTTCTTCCGGCATGTTGTTGCTGGCGATCAGTCCGTGGTAGTGCGCCACCAGACTATAGACCGTCTCGATGTTCTGCCGCACATTGTTTTGTCGCTCTTCGAGTATCAGCGAGCGCTCGGATTGGACAAACAGGATGGTTAATACAATCATGCCAAGCAGGGCGCTGGCAATCAGAATGCCAAGTCTCTTGGCAATCGTGAGGTCGTGGATGCGACGTAACATATGAGCCTCCCGCTCCAAATTGATGCCGTTTACTGTCTCTTGCTATGCCTGACCTTGAGTACAGTATAGGTAGATTGGGCATGTGGATGGTAGGAAACTTTCTATTCCAAATGTTAATTCTGTTTTGCTTTGCAGCAAATTTTGCCTCGTGAAGGACGCGGGTAAAACTATGCGCTTCCGTGGTGCAGACGCAATAAATGCCTCATTAAGGACGAAATGAGCGAAGCTTATTAGACAATTTCGCAAAACGGATTGATAAAACCCGATTCCTTGGGCAAAATGCCCCATTCGGCAGTGCAGCATTGAGCTTGGTTGCTTGCATCTGCGTTTCATTTGAAAATAGGATGTGCCGTAGTGCGACTCATACAAAAATCTCAAAAACTCGCTGACGTTTGCTACGATATTCGTGGCCCGGTGATGGAAAAAGCCAAGCAGATGGAGGATGAAGGTCACAAGATCATCAAACTCAATATCGGCAATCTGGCGGTGTTTAATTTCGATCCGCCCGATGAAATCGTGCAGGACATGATCCATAACATGCAAAATGCAGCCGGCTACACCGACTCCAAAGGCATGTTCGCGCCGCGCAAGGCCATCATGCACTACACGCAGCAAAAACATATTCGCGGCGTGACGATTGAGGATATCTACATCGGCAATGGCGCGTCGGAACTGATCGTCATGGGCATGAATGCCTTGTTGAACAGTGGGGACGAGGTGCTGGTGCCAGCGCCGGATTATCCATTGTGGACGGCAGCGGTGAGTTTGTCCGGTGGCAAGCCAGTGCACTATATCTGCGACGAAAGTGCCGACTGGATGCCGGATATCGACGACATCAAAAAGAAGATTACGCCGAACACCAAGGCGATTGTCGTCATCAATCCCAATAATCCAACCGGCGCGCTGTATCCGGTGGAAATACTGGAGCAAATCGTCGAAGTGGCACGTCAGCATCAGTTGATCGTGTTTGCGGACGAAATCTACGACAAGACCTTATACGACGAAGCGACCCATACCTCGATCGCATCGTTGGCTGATGATGTTCTTTTCCTGACCTTAAACGGACTGTCGAAAAATTATCGCTCCTGCGGTTACCGTTCTGGCTGGATGGTGGTGTCTGGTGAAAAACGCCATGCCAGGGACTATATCGAAGGCCTGAATATGCTGGCGTCGATGCGTTTATGTTCTAATGCACCCGGACAGTTTGCGATTCAGACCGCGCTGGGAGGCTATCAGAGCATTAATGATCTGGTTGGACCAGGTGGACGTTTGCTCAAACAGCGCGATCTGGCGCACAAGCTGTTAACCGAGATTCCGGGCGTGACTTGCGTCAAGCCCAAAGCAGCACTGTATATGTTTCCGAAACTGGATCCTTTGATGTACCCGATCAAAGATGACCAGGATTTCATACACGAATTGCTGACCGAGCAACGCGTGTTGTTAGTGCAGGGAACGGGGTTTAACTGGATCAATCCCGACCATTTCCGCGTGGTGTTCCTGCCAAATACGGATGACCTGACCGAGGCGTTCGGACGCATTGCGCAATTTCTTGAAGCGTATCGAAAACGTCACGGCACCAATTAAATTCACTTTTCAGTTTAAATTATATGAAACCCATCAAAGTAGGCCTGTTAGGCATAGGCACCGTCGGCTCCGGCACTTTCAACGTTCTGAAACGCAACCAGGAAGAAATTACGCGTCGCGCAGGTCGCTCGATTGAGATTGCCATGGTGGCAGACCTGAACGTTGAGCGGGCACGTGAATTGACGCATGGTGAATGTGAAGTCGTCAACGATGCCAATCTGGTCGTCAGCAATCCCGATATTGATATCGTGATTGAGCTGATCGGCGGTTATGGCATCGCCAAAGATCTGGTGATGAAAGCCATTGCCAATGGCAAGCATGTTGTGACAGCCAACAAAGCTTTGCTGGCCACACACGGCAATGAAATTTTCAAGGCCGCGCAAGACAAAGGCGTGATGGTGGCATTTGAAGCCGCAGTTGCCGGTGGGATTCCTATCATCAAAGCCTTGCGTGAAGGCCTGACAGCCAATCGCATCGAATGGATCGCCGGGATCATCAACGGCACGACCAATTTCATTTTGTCTGAAATGCGTGATAAGGGGCTGGACTTTGCAACCGTTCTGAAACAAGCGCAAGCACTGGGATATGCCGAGGCCGATCCGACCTTTGATATCGAAGGCGTGGACGCTGCGCACAAGGCAACGATCATGGCGTCCATCGCATTTGGTATTCCTATGCAGTTCGACAAGGCGCATGTGGAAGGCATTACCAAACTGGAAGCCAGCGATATCCGTTATGCCGAAGAGCTCGGCTATCGCATCAAGTTACTCGGCATCACCAAGCGGACTCAGGACGGCATTGAATTGCGCGTGCACCCGACGCTGATTCCTGAAAAACGTTTGATAGCCAATGTCGAAGGCGCCATGAATGCCGTGCTTGTGCATGGCGATGCAGTGGGGGCGACCTTGTATTACGGCAAAGGCGCAGGTTCCGAGCCGACCGCGTCGGCAGTTATTGCCGATCTGGTGGATATCACGCGTCTGGCCACGGCCGACCCTGAGCACCGAGTTCCGCATCTGGCATTTCAGCCGAATGCGATCAGCGATCTGACGATTCTGCCGATGTCGGAAATCGTCACCAGCTACTATCTGCGCATGCATGTTGCCGATAAGCCTGGCGTCCTGGCTGATGTGACGCGGATTCTGGCGGATTCGTCGATTTCTATCGACGCAATGTTGCAGAAAGAACCGGCTGAAGGCGAAACCCGCACCGACATCATCATCCTGACACATCAGACGAAGGAGAAAAACATCGTCGCCGCCATCGAAAGAGTCGAGGCACTGGATTCTGTCTTCGGCAGCGTCACCAAATTGCGCCTTGAAGAGTTGAGCTGATTCGGCCTGGCAAGTAAGGCGGGCTGCATAGTCGCTTTATGTGACTTGTTGCAGTGCACGCTGGTTGATACGCAAAAATTAAACCGTGACGCTTTGATGCGATCACGGTTTTTTTTCTGGGGTGTGTTCTGGCAGCTTTAAGTTTGCTCCTGAATTTGTTAGTCGCTCACTTGTCGCTTTGATTCAGGCTAATAATTTTTCATGAAATTCGGCCGGATGGTCTTTGTGGATTTTGAGCAGCGTGGATACGCGGGTGCCATAGGTTGGCGACGCGATGCATGGCGACGAAAGCAGGCGTTCCATGTCAAAGGGCACGCCGGTATCCGGCAGGCGGCAATCCGGGGCGGGCGTGGTGTTGGCGAGAATTTCGAGGAAGGCATCCAGCGGTGCGCGCTGGCAAATCAGACTGGCAAATTCAGCCTTGGTGCGCACGACTTTCGGCCACGGTGTGTCGAGTGCCGCGTTGGAAATGCCGTAAATGCCTGGTGCCAGCGGCTGACCATTACGCGGGTCATCCTGATAGCGATTGGAAAACCAGATCAAATCGTTTTCATCGCCGAGCAATAAATTAAAGCCGTTATAGTCCTGAACTTTGCTGCGTATCGCGTCGATATAATCTTTTGGCGATAAATTGCCAGTCAGATAATCGGCAACCAGGCCTCCTCGCGAAGGCGCATCGTCGCGTTTT
>JAGWUK010000207.1 GCA_028868455.1 Burkholderiales bacterium
GTTTAGCAGCAAATCTGCTCAAACTTCATGTAAATAGTTTTATGTTTTAAATCAAAAAATGTAAATTTACCTGTCAAAAATTTTCCGAAGGCGCATAAAACCATTTCTGGATATCGCCTGTCAATATTTGAGAATCAATTTTTCACAAAAAAACAACATGGCGTATTCTCGCTAAAAATCCGCAATAAAGGAAACGCATCTTTTTGTGCTTCGCAGCATTTTTTTAGTGCAGAGACAGGATGATGCCTGACGGCTAACGGATTAATTCGCTGCACACTTAGATGCTCAAAATAAAATTCCCTTTTGGGTCAAAAATGAAAGGAAAACTACAAAATATTCCGCAAAAAAAATCAACGCCGTTTACGCATGGCAGCAAAGAATTTTTCTGTCACGGGCAATACTATAGAGAAAAGATTAAGAAAATTTCCTTGACGCACAATTTCAGTGCATAAAAAATGATAAAAAATTTTCGCTTTATCCCCTGCCCTTGCAAGACTTACGTTAAGGTTACGACTTTTTACGCAGCGCATCTCAGGATAACTGTGCTGCAAAGAGCGTCGTCAGACGCGTCGCTATAAAGATAAGGGATGGAAAAATGATGAATAAGGTGACGACGGCTTTTTCAATTTTATTTCCACTCTTTCTAACTACCGCTCCGCTCACCAGCAGTGCCAATCCAGCTGATCCCAATAAAATAATTCGTCAGGCCTTTGAAGCGGCAGACGATGGCTTCGATATGGCGAAGACCCAGAATTTTTATTCGGGCTGGGTCTGTGAAGCCATCTACGAACCACTGCTGACGTACGACTATCTGGCCCGCCCTGTCAAACTGATTCCCATGACAGCGACAGCCATGCCTGAAATCAGCGAAGGCGGAAAAGTATTTACCTTCAAGATCAAACCCGGCATCTATTTCGCTCCCGACCCTGCGTTCAAAGGCAAAAAACACGAATTAACAGCGCAAGACTATATATATACGTTTGAACGCCTGCTTGATCCATCCGTGCGCTCGCCGAATGCCAGTGCACTGGATGGCAAAATTACCGGAATGGATGAGCTCGTCAGCAAGGCGAAAAAATCCGGCAAATTTGATTACGACGCGCCAGTCGCCGGTTTAAAAGCTCTTGATAAATATACGCTGCGCGTAGAGCTGAAAGAGCCTGATTACAATTTCTTATATCTTGCTGCCTATGGCGCATTAGGCGCCGTGGCGCGCGAAGTCATCGACGCGTACGGCATGCAAACCGGCATGCATCCGGTTGGTACCGGCCCTTACATGATGGAAAAGTATGTGCCCCGCAGCAAAATTGTGCTGACCGCGAATCCCGAATATCGCGGCTACACATGGAATTTCCAGTCAACCGGATCAGCGCGCGATGAAGCGATAGTCAAAGCCATGAAGGGCAAAAAAATGCCGCAGATTGGCAAGGTCGAAGTCAATATCATCGAAGAAGAACAATCTCGCTGGCTGGCATTTCAGGACAAACAGATCGACATCGACAAGCTGCCACAAATTGCCGCCACGGCAGCGCTGGATGGCGACAAGCTCAAACCTGAACTGAAAGATCAGGGCGTGCAAATGGACAGGGTGCTGGATGCAGGTCTTACCTACTCGCTGTTCAATATGCGAGACCCTGTCGTCGGTGGCTATACGAATGAAAAAATTGCCCTGCGACGCGCTATCGCGATGGCCTACAACACAGCCGATGAAATTGCGCAGATGCGGCTTGGTCAGGGAGTCAAGGCAGAAATGCTGATCCCGCCAGATATCACCGGATACGATCCTCACTACCGCAGCAGCATTCCTTACGATATTGGACTCGCCAATCAACTGCTCGATCATTTCGGCTATAAACGCGGCGCCGACGGCTACCGCACCATGCCCGACGGCAGTCCCTTATTGATTAAAAAAACGGTCGAACCAGCAGCGATATACAAGGTGCAATCGGAAATCTACAAGCGCAGCATGGACAGGCTGGGCATACACATGGAATTCAACGTCAGCAATTTCGCTGACAATCTGAAGGCAGCAGCTTCATGTAAATTGCAGATGTGGAGCGGCGCCTGGAATGCCGACTACCCAGACGGTGAGAATTTCCTGCAATTACTGTACGGCCCCAAGGCTGGACGCGGCAATCATGCCTGCTATGAATCACCTGCCTACGACGCCTTGTACAGAAAAGCGATGGCGTTGCCACCTGGCACGGAACGCAATAAAGTCTATGCCGACATGAATCGCCAGGTTGAAGCAGATACTCCGTGGATTTTGCACACAATACGCATACGTAGCTGGCTGTATCGCCCTTGGGTGATCGGCTTCAAAAAAAATCCGATACTGCAATCGGACTGGGCTTTTATAGACGTCGAAAAACACGATCAATAATTATTGCAGGCTGACCCGACAAGCTCATGAGAACACGCATCTGCCAATGTCCATGAATTTGCGGGATGAAGAAAATAGCTGAAAACAGGAGAGACAGTGTAATGAAACTTCCCCACGCTTTCGCATCGGGCACGATGCTCCGCCAGCGCCGGATTCCCGGCAAGCCGAAATCAGGTTTGGTCGCCTGCCTGATGATGGCAGGCGCATTGGTTTGCGGGCTACCTGCGGCATCGCACGCTGCCGATCCGGAATTTGCCGACCCGGGCAAAGTGCTGCGCACCGTATTCCCGGTCGCTGAAACCGGCTTCGATCCGGCCGCAGCGCGTGATCTGTACTCCAATGCGATCAACGAAGTGATCTTTGATCGTTTATACACGTATGATTATCTGGCCAGTCCGGCCAAGGTCGTCCCTGAAACAGCCGAAGCCATGCCGGAAATTACGGATGAAGGCAAGACCTATACGATCAGGCTCAAAAAAGGCATTTACTTTACGCCGGATGCTGCGTTCAATGGCAAAAAACGTGAGTTGACGGTTGAAGATTATGTGTATTCATTCAAACGTCTGATGGATCCTAAAATTGCATCCACACACACCTGGCTGCTGGATGGAAAAATCGTCGGCTTAAATCAGGTCGTTGAGCGCGCAAAGAAGACCGGCAAGTTCGATTACAGCGCCAAAGTACCAGGACTGGAAGTCGTTGATCACTATACCTTGCGGATTCATCTGACCCGTCCTGATTTTAACTTCCCGATGATTTTGGCTTACACACCGATGTCGGCCATGGCGCATGAAGTCGTGGACAAATATCAGGATTTGCAAGGCCAGGTCATGGCCAATCCCGTCGGCACCGGCCCTTACATTCTGACTGAATGGGTGCGTGGTTCGAAAATGGTGCTGGATGCCAATCCGAATTTCCGTAAAGTGATCTGGGATGCGCAACCAAGCGCCGATCCCGACGATCAAAAAATCGTTGCGGCAATGAAAGGCAAACGGATGCCACAAATCGGCCACATTATCGTCAACGTCATGCTGGAAGACCAATCGCGGCTGCTGGCGTTCCAGAAAGATGAAACCGATTTATTTCAGTTGTATGGTGGTCTTGCACCACAGGTACTCAATGGTGGCAAGCTCAAGCCGGAATATGTAAAAAAAGGCGTGCAGATATCGCGCATCGTCGATCCTGAGCAATCCATGTATTACTGGAATATGCAGGACCCGGTGTTTGGCGGCTTCAGCAAAGAAAAAATCGCTTTGCGACGTGCGATGGCGATGGCGCATAACGTCAAGGAAGAAATCCGCATCGTCGATAATGGTCAGGCGATTCCGCTTGAATATCCTATCCCGCCGGGTGTGGTCGGATACGATCCGGATTACAAAAGCAGCATCCGCTACAACCCGGCAGCAGCCAATGCCCTGCTGGATAAATTTGGCTACAAAAAAGGCGCCGATGGTTATCGCACGCTGCCTGACGGCAGCCCGCTGACGGTGACCTATACCGCGCAAACCGATTCGCGCGGCCATCTGCAAGCGGAAGTCTGGAAGAAAACCTATGACAGCATAGGTATACGCATGAAGGATGACATCCGTCCGTTTTCTGAAATTCTGAAAGCGGAAAAACAATGTCAGCTGACCACCAGAAACTCTCCGTGGATTGCCGACTATCCTGACGGCGACAATTTTATGCAACTGTTTTATGGCAAGAACATCCATCAAAACAATAACGGTTGCGTCGAAATTCCGGAATACGACAAGCTCTACGAGCAATCGCAAAAACTGCCGGATGGCCCTGAGCGCAATCTGCTGTATCACAAGATGGCACGCATCATGGAAGTGTATTCCGCGCAACGTCTGGGCTTTGCCCGTTACCGCATCATGCTCGCGCAGCCGCGCGTGATCGGTTACAAAAAGCATCCGATTTTGCATACCGAGTGGATGTTTATCGATATCGACAAAAACAAATAATTGTTCTATCGAACTATCGTCCAATCGTCCGTCACCTATTTTTCGTCATCCGAAAGAGCCATCATGACCGCTTATATCTTGCGCCGTTTATGGCAGATGGCCCCCACTATGCTGGGGGTTATCCTGCTCGTATTCTTCCTGTTCAACTGGGTGGGCGGCGATCCTGCCTATATTCTGGCGGGCAAAATGTCCAATCCGGAACAGATCGCCAATATCCGCAAACAGCTCGGTATCGACCAGCCTTATTACGTGCAGTTATGGATCTTCATCAAGCAGATCGTCACCTTTAATTTTGGCAATAGCTGGAGTACCGGTGAAGCCGTCTCCTCCATCATCACCACGCGCCTCGGCCCTTCGCTGACGGTGCTGGTGCCGCTGACGATACTGGAAACCCTGATTGCCATCACGCTCGCACTGTCTATTGCTTTCCGGCGCGGCAGCATCACTGACCGCGCTGTCATGATCGCGTGTACGGTCGGTATGTCCATCAGTATTCTGGTGTACATCATTGTCGGTCAGTATTTCTTCGCTTATAAACTGAGCCTGTTTCCGGTACAGGGCTGGGGTGACAGCTTCCTGGAAAACCTGTTCAAGTATTCTGCCCTGCCTATCCTGATCGCTCTGGCGGTCAGCGTGGCACCGAGTCTGCGCCTGTTCCGCACCTTTGTGCTCGATGAAGTCAATCAGGATTATGTGCGTACAGCGCGTGCCAAAGGGGTGCCTGAAAAACGCGTGAAATGGGTCCATGTTTTGCGCAATGCCTCGATTCCTATCATTACGTATGTGATGTCGAACCTGCCGTCCTTGCTGATCGGCGCTTTCCTGATTGAGCGTTTTTTCTCGATTCCCGGTATCGGACGTGAAGTGATTCTGGCGGTGGAACGCAGTGATTTCCCTGTTATCAAGGCCATCACGGTGTATGTGGCCGCAGCGACCATGTTGTTCAATTTGTTGACCGATCTGTTGTATCAGGCGGTTGATCCACGTGTCCAGTTGAAGTGAGGATCAGACATGACCACGATACAAAATAATTCCACCGTTTCGCCTGGTTTATGGGCGCTGGCATGGCGCCGCCTGCGCGCCGATAAGGTCGCGATGATCGCCATGGCGATTGTCGGTATATTTCTGGTGATCATTGCCCTGTCGAGCAGTGGTCTGATCGCCGCCGACTGGGAAAAAGAAGTCGGCGTCAGCTATGCGCCGCCCGGTTTTGTCGGCGCTGACGATACCGAAGTCGCCGCAAAACCAGTGACCGCCGCTGCCGTTCCGGAAAATCCGCTTGATCCGCTGGCTGGCGTCATTCGCGAGTTACGCCGGCAATCGGCGCAAACACCGGATATTGTCACGAATGACTATGGCATTCCCGATCCATTGGCCAAAGAAATGGCTGAAATTCAGGCCGAGCTGGCCAAATCCGGCAAGGCTGTCGTTGTCGAACGTCAGGCGACCCTGCCATTTGGCGCAGACAAATGGGGTCATGACATTATCAAGAAAACGATCAAAGGCGCGGAAACGTCGATTCTGGTTGGTCTGATCGCCGCGTTTCTGGCGACGCTGCTGGGCACGCTGTTTGGCGCGGTCGCCGGCTATTTTGGGAATCGTGTGGACGATTTCTTTAACTGGTTTTACAGCATCTTTACGTCGATTCCTTATTTGCTGCTGATCTTGTCTGTGGCCGCCGTCTTGCAGCAAAAAGGTGTCTCCACCATCATCCTGA
>JAGWUK010000208.1 GCA_028868455.1 Burkholderiales bacterium
CCTTGCCATGCCTGTATCCAACTGGATAATTGCCGGTAAAGTCTGATTCCTGGCATCTGCCAATTGGCGCCATGCGACAATTTGAGCAACGCTGTTTAAGACTGGGATACAGCGATGTTCTATAAATTCTGCTTCATGGCCGACTGGAGAACCATGCATGACATATATACGCGCCTCCTCCGGCAAATGAGGGCGCAAAGTAATCGCTTCTTCCAGATGCGCAACGAAAAAATGGCGGCAGCCTTCCGCCAACAGTACTTTGGACACGGGTACAGCACCTAATCCGTAGGCATCGGCTTTGACAGCAGCACCACACGGTACAGCACCAAGTTTGCCTTGCAAAAACCGATAATTATTACGAACCGCCTGCAAATCAATCTGCAGCAATGCCCCGGCTCTTCCTGTCTCATGTTGCATATTTTCACCACTCCATCGCAAATAAAGAATTTGCGATTAGTTATAGCAATCGTCGTGCCACAAAATTTTATTGAGAAATTTCAATGACTTAAAATATTTCTGTCGGAATCAACTTGAAAATCGTATCGAAATCAATACAGGCACAAGTAGAATTTCAGGGAAACTCATAGAGGGCAAACTCTAATCCGTACCAATAACAAGACGATGTATCGATTTAAATACACCGTATTAAATTAAATACAGAATTTCTCGAAGCCAAAAAGAATAATCTCAGCCCGCAAAATAACAGACAATAAGTGAAACTACGAAGAAAGTTGCGATAAAAAGACAGATGAACGCAGTGTATTGACATGTGGACAGAGTTTAAAATCAAACGATTTTAAACGCCGTGAGATGATTGATTTTACGAGCCAAAGGCCGATTTGCTCATTCATGCAGAATGAACTTCCAGTCAGCGTGAACATGGAGAATTGCTAAAACTTCGGGAATGATTGGCGCTGATGCCTTGCGCTACCTGCGTTCAATACAGGGCATCAGCGCAGCTGAGAAACAAGCACATTTTTCAGAAGTCAGGCTGCAAGTCGCGACGTAATAGATCCAGCCACGTCAGCAATGGAATAGTTGCCGGTAATAATGGGGTCACAGCCACGCTGCCTTGCCATGCGAATGCCTGCCCTTCAAGACTTTGCGGCTCGCCAGTCCAGTCTCGGCTAATAAAAAAATGCAGGCGCACATGTGCATGGGGGTAAACATGCTCAACACAGCACCATGGCTCTGCATGAAGTATCGTTAAATCCAGCTCTTCCTTGAACTCACGCACCAATGCATGAAAGATGGATTCGCCCGGTTCAACTTTCCCACCAGGAAATTCCCAATAACCTTCATATGGCTTGCCTGCAGGACGCTGCCCCAGCAGCACATCGCCGTCAGGATTCATGAGAATGCCGACGGCAACATCAATAGGTGCTGCCGTCATTTCACGTTTCCGCCAGTCGTCCGGCGTAATCGCGCGCAAACTGCCACGCTACCCGACCTGAACGAGAACCGCGCTGCAACGCCCAACGCAATGCATCACCACGCGCCGCTTCAATCTGATCCGTATCGCAGCCCATCGAACTCAACCAATGTGCAACGATGTCCAGATAATCATCTTGTTTAAATGGATAAAACGATACCCACAATCCGAATCGTTCAGACAAAGAAATTTTTTCCTCTACCGTTTCCCCGGGATGCAAATCCCCGTCATCGCTATGCGAATAACTCGCGTTATCCGACATTTTTTCGGGCAGCAAATGGCGTCGATTAGACGTGGCATAAATTAATACATTATCCGATTGTGCGGCGATACTGCCGTCCAGTGCGACCTTTAAAGCCTTGTAACCGGCCTCACCTTCTTCAAATGACAGGTCGTCGCAAAAGATGATGAAACGCTCCGGTCTTTCTGCCACCAGATCCACCAAATCCGGCAAGTCTGCCAGATCACTTTTATCCACTTCGATCAGGCGCAAACCCTGATCGGCAAACTGATTCAGGCAGGCTTTAATCAGGGATGATTTTCCTGTGCCTCGCGCACCAGTCAGCAATACATTGTTGGCTGGTTTTCCATGCACGAACTGGCGGGTATTCTGTTCAATCTGCATTTTTTGCTGCTCGACATTATGCAAGTCAGACAAGGTAATAGTGGATGCGTGCCTGACCACTTGCAAATAGCCCTGGCCGCCGCGCTTACGCCAGCGAAATGCATGTCCAGACTCCCAATCCGGGGTCGCCGACGCTGCAGGCAAGAGCAATTCCAGCCGATTCAGCAAATACTCTGCGCGTTGTAAAAAATGATCCAGCTGAGTCATGTTCGGGATTTTCAGGAACGGTAATCGGCGTTAATCGACACATAGTCATGCGACAAATCACATGTCCAGACGGTCGCGGCAGCATTGCCGCGCGCCAGCTTGACGCGGATCGTGATTTCGCTTTGCTTCATGACGCGTTGACCATCTTCCTCGCGATAATCGGGGTTGCGGCCACCGTGTTTTGCAACCCAGACGTCATCCAGATATAAGTTCAGTTTGCTGACATCCAGGTCATCAACGCCGGCATAGCCTATTGCTGCCAGAATACGACCGAGATTCGGATCGGAAGCGAAGAAGGCTGTTTTGACCAAAGGCGAATGAGCAATCGAATAGGCGATTTTCCGGCACTCTTCGACATCGCGCCCCTCTTCAATCGCAATCGTCATGAACTTGGTTGCGCCTTCGCCATCGCGAATAATCATCTGTGCCAATTTTTGCGCCAGCGCGATGACAGCTTCTGCCAGCGTCGCATATTCTGGTGTATCGATATCATTGATTTCTACGCCGGAGGCGCCTGTTGCGATCAACATGAAGGAGTCGTTGGTGGACGTATCGCCATCAATGGTGATGCAATTAAACGACTTGTCTGCGGCCTGCTTGACCAGATGATCCAGCACTGGTTGCGCGACTTTGGCATCCATCGCCAGATAGCCCAGCATGGTCGCCATGTTGGGTTTAATCATGCCGGCACCTTTGCTGATGCCTGTCATGCTCACGGTTTTTCCGCCAATATTAACCGTCGCCGATGCAGCTTTAGGCTGCGTATCGGTTGTCATGATGGCCTCTGCGGCGTTAAACCAGTTGTCTTCTTTTAAGTTGCTGATCGCTTGCGGCAAACCCGCCACCAATCGGTCTACCGGCAAAGGCTCAAGGATCACGCCTGTGGAAAATGGCAGTATCTGCGCAGCTTCGCAACCGAGCAGTTCTGCTAACGCTGCACATGTTGCATTGGCAGCGGCAAGACCGGCATCGCCGGTCCCGGCATTCGCATTACCGGTATTGACTACCAGCGCGCGGATCGGGCCGGCACTCATGTGCAAACCTTCAAGATGCGCTTTGCAGACTTGGACTGGCGCAGCGCAAAAACGATTCGTCGTAAACACGCCGGCGACCGTGGCGGTTGGCGCCAGTTCCATGACCAGGACATCTTTACGGTGTGCTTTACGGATACCGGCCTCAGCATAACCCAGTCGGATACCAGCAACCGGTTTCAGATCAGCAGCAACAGGAATAGGGGAATTGACGGCCATGGTAGCTTACCTCGCGATGAAATCAAGCCGACATTGTAGGGCATTTTGTTGCGCTGCGAAGCAAGTTTGCGTACTCACATCAGTTGATCAGCATAGTATTCAAGATGCTGTTCCGTATTCCCGAATTGCAGCTCAATGGCCATCAAGCGTTTGAAATAATGACTGACACCCAGTTCGTCGCTGACCCCCATGCCGCCGTGCAATTGCACAGCCTGCTGGCCGACAAATCGGCAAGCCTGGCCGATGACGACTTTGGCTGCTGACATGGCGGCGTGTCGCTGCACTGCATCTGATTCTTCGCAACGCATCGCCGCCAGAAAACTCATGGAGCGCGCCTGCTCGATCTGCAAGACCATTTCTGCCATGCGATGCTGCAATGCCTGAAAACGGCCAATGGCCACGCCGAACTGGCGGCGGTTTTTGACGTAGTCAACAGTGGCTGCCAGCAGACTATCCATCGCTCCGACGGCCTCGGCGCAAATCGCCGCCAGGCCGATATCCATCACCTGCTCTAACGCCGCTGTTGCATCGCCGCGACCAGAAGCATCGCCTAAACGGGCACTGGCAGGAACGGCCAATTGCTGCAACCAGACCTCGCTTGCCGGTGTGCTATCAACCGTTTTATAGGTAACGAGGCGCAAGCCCTGTGCTGCGCGCGGTACGGCAAAAACACCCAGTTTGCTATCGGTGCACCGCGCCGTGATCAGCAAATAATCGGCGCTGGCCGCATGCGGCACCACGCTTTTATGTCCATTGAGAACATAACCTTCCCCTTGTTGGCTGGCTGTCGTCTGAATTGCCATGCGGTCAAAGCGGCTGCTGATTTCTTCGTGAGCGATACCAATGCTTCGCTCACCCGTGGCGAGGGGTGCCAGGAAATAGTCACGTTGCGAAGTCGTGCCCAGCAAAGCGATCAGTTTCGTCGACAAGATGGCGCTGGAAAGATACGGCTCCAGCGTCAGCGCACGTCCCATTTCTGCCATGACCAGCATCGTGTCGATGCTGTTGCCGTTCAGCCCACCTTGTTCTTCCGGCACCAGCAGCGCCAGCAAACCGAGCTCGGCAAAACCGTGCCAGATTGTCCGGTTGAGTTCTTCTGCGGGCAAACTGGCATCGCGACGTCTGGTGTCAAATGGGTATTCTTTCAATAAAAACCGCCGCGTGGCATCTTGCAACATCTGTTGCTCATCGCTGAGGCCAAAGTCCATCATGCTCTCCTACAAACCGATAATCATCTGGGCGATGATGTTTTTTTGAATTTCATTGGAACCGCCGTAAATCGACAGTTTGCGCATATTCAGATAATTGGCGCTCAATCCGCGCGCATATGCGGGGCCGACCGCATCGCCTTCATAGCCGGCATTCATGGCATCGCGGCGCAGAGGCAAGGCGTACGCACCAACGACTTGCGTCAGTAACTCGGTGATCGCCTGTTGAATCTCGGTGCCTTTGATTTTCAGGATTGAGGCTTCCGGCCCCGGCGCGCGGCGTTGCTCTTCGGCTGCCAGTACGCGCAGATTGGTGATCTCCAGCGCCATCAGATCAATTTCGATTTGCGCCACGCGGGCGGCAAACAAGCGGTCTTTCAGCAATGGCTGTCCGCGCTTCAGTTCTTGTGCGGCAATGCGTTTCAAACGCGCCAGTTCACGCTTGGCGATACCAATGCCAGCGATATTGGTACGCTCATGGCCCAGCAAAAACTTGGCGTAGGTCCAGCCTTGATTTTCGACGCCCACCAGATTACTGGCGGGAACACGGACATTCTCCAGCCAGACTTCATTGACCTCGTGCGCGCCGTCCATCGTGATGATTGGACGCACCGTCACACCGGGCGATGTCATATCGATGAGTAAAAACGAAATACCACGTTGCGGCTTGACTTCGCTATCGGTCCGTACCAGACAGAAAATCCAGTCGGCGTAATGCGCCAGCGTCGTCCAGGTTTTTTGGCCGTTCACCAAAAAATACTCGCCGTCAGCATCCCGCAGTCTGACAGCCGTCGTGCTGACCGACGCCAGATCCGAGCCAGACCCGGGTTCAGAATATCCTTGGCACCACCATTCATCACCGGACAATATTTTCGGCAAAAACCGCTGCTGCTGCTCAGGCGAAGCAAATTCCATGAGCACCGGCGCCACCATCTTGATGCCAAATGGTGGCAGACGTGGCGCGCCGGCAGCGGCGCATTCTTCTTCAAAAATATATTTTTGCACGGCAGTCCAGCCGGTTCCGCCGAATTTCTGCGGCCAGGATGCGCCGCCCCAACCCTGCGCGAACAAAATCTTTTGCCAACGCACATAATCATCGCGCTCAAGAATCAGGCCGTTTTGTACTTTATCGCGGATATCCGCAGGCAAGGCGGATGCCAGGAAAGTCTGAATTTCCTGACGAAACTGTTGGTCAGCAGGAGTGAAGTGCAAGTTCATGATGAAGAGGTCGATTCAGTCTGGAGTGGTAAGAGCATTCATGCTATTCTGCATTGCAGAATTAAATTCCAAATTTGATACACAAATGTACGAT
>JAGWUK010000209.1 GCA_028868455.1 Burkholderiales bacterium
GGTCAAGGGCTGGTTTGCTGTCTGGCTGATAATGCGTTTTGCGCCACAATGGAATCTGGATGATGGTGCCGTGGCGCTGGTGGCCATCGCAGTATTTGTCGGCCATTTGTGGCCGGTGTTTTTTAAATTTGTCGGCGGTAAAGGTGTGGCAACAGCCGCCGGTGTGCTGATTGGTCTGAATCTTTGGCTGGGCCTTGGTACGCTGGCGACCTGGTTGATCGTCGCTTTTGCGTTCCGCTATTCGTCACTGGCAGCCTTGATCGCGGCGATTTTTGCGCCTATGTATTACGGTTTGTTATTCGGGCCGGATATTAAATTGCTGGCCGTGTTTGTCATGAGCGCCTTGCTGGTGTATCGCCATCGCCAGAATATCGTCAACCTGATGCAGGGCAAGGAAAGCCGCCTCGGCAGCAAGAAAAAATAAATGCAGAAAACCCGGTGCTGACTGCGCCGGTATGGATAAAAAACCCGTCAACGTGTGACGGGTTTTTTCTTATGCTGGCGGCAATTCCTGCAAAGGCCAGCGTGGGCGCACATTGAAGCCATAGTCGCGCGTCGCCAATGCCGGATTGGCTTTCAGACGCATCGCACCAGCAAAGGCAATCATGGCACCGTTGTCGGTACAAAATTCCATTTCCGGATAAAACACCTGAAAGCGACGCTTGGCTGCTGCCGCATTCAATCCGGCGCGCAATTGCAGGTTGGCGCCAACGCCACCAGCGATGACGAGGCGCTTTAATCCACTTTCTTTGATCGCCGTGACACATTTGGCGACGATCACATCCACCAGTGCATCGACAAAACCGCGTGCGATATTGGCCTTGTCTTGCTCGCAAATATTGGCCGGATGATTTTTAACCACCGTCAGCACGGCAGTTTTCAGACCGGAAAAGCTGAAGGTCAAATCTTTGGAGTGCAGCATGGGGCGCGGGAATTTATACGCGAGCGGGTCGCCGAACTCGGCCATGCGCGAGATGGCAGGGCCGCCCGGATACGACAGACCGAGCAATTTTGCGGATTTGTCGAAAGCCTCACCGGCGGCATCGTCCAGGGTTTCGCCCAGTAACTGATAACGACCAACGCCGTCTACGCGCATCAGTTGCGTATGCCCGCCGGAGACCAGTAAAGCGATAAACGGAAACGCCGGTGGCTGACTGGCCAGCAAGGGCGACAGCAGATGGCCTTCCAGATGATGGATGCCCAGCACCGGTTTATCCAGCGCCATCGCCAGACCGCAAGCAACCGAGGCGCCCACCAGCAGGGCGCCCGCTAATCCCGGGCCTTGCGTATAGGCAATGGCGTCAATCGCGTGTTTGTCGAGAGCGGCTTTACTCAATACTTCAGTGAGCAGTGGCAAGGCGCGCCGGATGTGGTCGCGCGAGGCCAGTTCCGGCACCACGCCGCCGTATTCCTGATGCATGGCGATTTGCGAATGCAAGGCATGCGCCAGCAAACCGCGCTCGGTATCGTACAAGGCCAGGCCGGTTTCGTCACAGGAAGATTCAACGCCGAGAACTATCATGAAGCTGCTTTATATAAATGAGAATGACCGCTGAGCGGTACACGTCACGGCACTTGTCGTCATGGCCGTGACGGACATGTTTGCGGTTGTCCTGTTGGTGAAAAATTGCCAAGCCGGCAATATTTGGCGCGGCATGGCGATCACTGGCAAGTTGAACTGCGCCATTGTGGTTCAAATCTTGCTAGTGAATGCATACGAGATTATATCTGCCAACCCACAAACATGCGTACCAAACCCAGCGAAACCCGAAGCAATACCCCCACTGCGACCATGCTGAAGATTGTCGTGGTGAATACGGTTATCGAGCGCGAAGATGAGCAGCAAGAAGAGGCGCAGGCGCAAATTGCGCGTTCGCGTGCCTTGCGCATAGGTTTGCTGCAAGCTGGTTATAACGTGATTGCCTCGATCCCCGGCGACATTTACATGAGTGAGCGCATCGCCCAGTTGCAGCCCGACATGATCATCATCGACGCCGAATCCGATTCGCGCGACGTGTTGGAGCATATGGTTTTGCTGACGCGCGACGCCCCGCGCCCTATCGTGTTGTTCACCGAGGACGACAGCCAGAGCAATATGGCCATCGCGATGGAAGCTGGCGTGTCTGCTTATGTGGTGGCAGGTTTGCAGGCAGAAAGGATCAAACCGGTATTGGATGTTGCCATGGCACGCTTCAATGCCGATCAGCGTTTGCGCTCCGAATTATCGGATACCAAGGCCAGACTGGCCGAACGCAAGACCATAGAGCGTGCCAAAGGATTATTAATGGAAAGGCATCACCTGTCTGAAAATGAAGCGTATCAAAGGCTACGCAAACAAGCGATGGAAAAGAACCTGAAACTGGTCGAGCTGGCGCAGCGGGTGCTGGATGTGGCCGACTTGCTGGGCGGGTAAACGAGGACATGGAAGCGCGTACAAATGGTGCATTGCATCATAGAAGTGCGCATTCTGAACTGCGGCGGGGCGAAGTGGCAGACAAACTCTGTGTCGCTATCCAGAAGAAGGCTGGCACGGCATTTGCGTTAGCTACTCTGAGCGCCAACGACGGTGCTCAGGCGAATCTGGCTAATGACGGTCGGTTCTCCCCAGACAAAGGTGTCTTCCCACGCAGCGCAAGCAGTGTGGCAAGGCATCTTTTTTTTGCTTCTGACTGACGCAAAACCGCTACGGCGGGTTCAAGGCAACGTTGCGAAAGTCCCATTGCTTAATCATTTTCAAGCCGGAGTGCAGACATGTTGAAACAGGATTTAAACGCAAACAATGAAGGCAAGAATAATCATGAAGATCGCGAGCCGGCTTTTAGCCGTCGCCAATTCCTGCATACTGCCGTTGCGGCAACCGGAGCTGGCATGATGGGGCTGAGCACAGGTGGTGTCTGGGCGGCAGGTTCCGACAAACCAGAGAAAGAAGAAGTCAGGATAGGATTTATCCCGCTGACGGATTGCGCCTCGGTGGTGATGGCATCGGTATTGGGTTTCGATAAAAAATACGGCATCAAAATCGTACCAACCAAGGAATCTTCGTGGGCTGGTGTGCGTGACAAACTCGTCAACGGCGAACTTGATGCGGCGCATGTCTTGTACGGTCTGATCTATGGCGTGCAGCTCGGTGTCAGCGGCAATAAAAAAGACATGGCCGTCCTGATGTCGATCAACAACAACGGTCAGGCCATCAGCCTGTCCAAAAAGCTGGCCGAAAAAGGGGCGGTCGATGGCGCCGGACTTGCCAAGCTGATGCAGATGGAAAAGCGCGAATACACATTCGCCCAGACTTTCCCCACCGGCACGCATGCCATGTGGCTGTATTACTGGCTGGCAGCGTATGGCATTAATCCGATGAAAGACGCCAAGGTGATCACCGTACCGCCGCCGCAAATGGTCGCCAATATGCGGGTCGGCAATATGGATGGATTTTGCGTCGGCGAACCGTGGAACCATCGCGCGATCGCCGACGGCATCGGCTTTACCGCTGCCACCTCGCAAGATGTCTGGAAAGACCATCCGGAAAAAGTGCTGGGCACCACCGCCGACTTCGTTAAAAAATATCCCAACACCGCGCGCGCCATGACAGCCGCCGTGCTGGAAGCGAGCCGCTGGATTGATGCATCGCTGTCCAACAAAAACAAAATGGCTGCCACCATCGCTGACAAAGCCTATGTCAACACCTCGGTCGATGTGATTAATCAGCGGATTCTGGGACGCTATCAAAACGGTCTGGGCAAAACCTGGGATGACCCGAATTACATGAAGTTCTTTAACGACGGCGCCGTGAATTTTCCTTACCTGTCGGACGGCATGTGGTTCCTGACTCAGCACAAACGTTGGGGGTTGCTGAAAACCGATCCCGATTATCTGGCCGTTGCCAAAGCTGTCAACCACATCGACGTCTACAAGGATGCCGCTGCCATGGCCAAAGTGGCGCTGCCGAAAAGCGATATGCGCAGCAGCAAGCTGATCGACGGTTCGGTCTGGGATGGCAAGAATCCGGCAGCCTACGCTGCTTCGTTCAAGATCAGGGCCTGAGGTTTAATCTGCTCACGCAAACTTCACCAGCGCATACCAGCGAAGTCTGATGGTATGCGTAGCCCGGTAAACCGTATCCCTGATTGCATCGCCTGAACAACCAAGAAGCATTGAGAAGGAGTCCGCATGAATACCCTGGTACAAGGCGCATTAAACGAGCCGGCGGCAAGTGTCGCCACGCCGGCAAAAGCTGACACGGCATCCACCGACAGCGTCATTCAAAAAACATCATCGGTGGCGGCCAAAACCGACAAAGCGCCCATGTCGTTTCGCCCGTTTTTATTGGCTGTACTGCCGCCTTTATTTGGCATCGGTATGCTGATTTTGATCTGGGAAATCGTCGCCATCAAGACCTCGTCGTTTCCCTCGCCGTGGCTGACGCTGCAAGAAGCGATCAAGATTTTTTCCGATCCGTTTTATCGCAATGGCCCCAACGACCAAGGCATAGGCTGGAATATTTATGCGTCGCTAAAACGCGTCGGCGTTGGTTTTGGTCTGGCGGCACTGGCCGGTATTCCCTTGGGTTTTCTGATCGGGCGCTTCAAGTTTTTATCCGGCATGTTTAATCCCATCATCAGCTTGTTAAAACCGGTTTCGCCATTGGCATGGTTGCCGATTGGTTTGCTGGTCTTCAAGTCGGCTGACCCGGCGGCGATCTGGTCGATATTTATTTGCTCAATCTGGCCGATGGTCATCAACACCGCCATCGGCGTGCAGCGCGTGCCGCAGGATTATATGAATGTCGCACGCGTGCTGAATTTATCGGAATGGAAAATCATCACCAAGATTTTGCTGCCCTCGGTTTTGCCGTACATGCTGACCGGCGTGCGGCTTGCCATCGGCACGGCATGGCTGGTGATCGTCGCAGCCGAGATGTTAACTGGTGGCGTCGGCATCGGCTTCTGGGTCTGGGACGAGTGGAATAATCTGAACGTGCAACACATCATCATCGCCATCGTCGTCATCGGTCTGGTCGGTTTGATACTCGAACAAATTCTGGTAGCCGTGGCACGCAGTTTTACTTATGAAGAGGTGAGAACATGATCGCGACGGCAAGCAATGAGCATGGCGCACAGAGTAACCCAGCCATCGCAGAACTGGATGCAAAATACATCGATATCCGTAATGTGGACATGGTGTTTCACACCAGGAAGGGCAGTTTTCATGCGCTGCACGATATCAATCTGCAAGTCAAAAAGGGCGAATTCATTACCCTGATCGGACACTCCGGTTGC
Source organism: Burkholderiales bacterium (assembly GCA_028868455.1). GTDB lineage: Bacteria > Pseudomonadota > Gammaproteobacteria > Burkholderiales > Burkholderiaceae_D > Undibacterium. The sequence goes on from JAGWUK010000209.1 coordinate 5,277, forward strand.
GGCAAATCGACCTTACTGAATTTGATCGCCGGGTTGACCAATGCCAGCGCTGGCACACTGATGTGCGCCAACCGCGAGATCGCCGGACCATCACCGGAGCGCGGCGTGGTGTTTCAAAATCATTCCTTGCTGCCGTGGCTGACCTGCTATGAAAACGTGTTCCTTGCCGTCGAGCGCGTATTCGGCGCAACCGAAAACAGCACTAAATTGCAAAAACGCACGATGGCAGCGCTGGCCCTGGTTGGCCTGACGCATGCAGAAAAAAAACGTCCGAACGAAATCTCTGGCGGCATGAAACAAAGGGTAGGTATTGCGCGCGCGCTGGCGATTGAACCCAAGGTCTTGCTGATGGATGAACCGTTCGGCGCGCTCGACGCGCTGACGCGCGCACATTTGCAAGACGAGTTGCTGAAGATCGTCGGCAAGACGCAATCCACTGTCGTCATGGTCACGCACGATGTCGATGAGGCGGTGCTGCTGTCTGATCGCATCGTGATGCTGACCAACGGCCCGGCCGCGACCATCGGCGAGATTTTGCAAGTCCGCCTGGAACGCCCGCGTGACCGCGTGGCGCTGGCACAAGACCCACTGTATGCCGAATACCGCAGCTCGGTGCTGGAATTTTTGTATCACCGTCAATCGCATCCGGCCAAAGATGCGGCTTAGCCAGGTGGGTTGACGCTCGATAATCGGGAATGTTCTGCCCATTGCGGTGGTCTATTTTCTGAATGCAGAATAAAAAAGGATGCATCCGT
>JAGWUK010000210.1 GCA_028868455.1 Burkholderiales bacterium
ATCGTCGAAGTCGCGCGCAATATGGAACCGATAGGCTTGTTGGTGAACTCGCCACGCCCTGACCTGCTGCGCTTCATGCCGGCCTTGAACGTCAGTACCGAAGAAATCGATCAGATGATCAGCATGCTGCGCGAAGTCATCCTGCAAGTCAAAAAATAATCCCACCCAGTGCGCAACCGCGATTGCGGTTGCGCCATCGTTCCCCGCCGTCTGCTCCGGCCTCTCGCTGCATCGGCATGAGTTAGTGCTGGAAGCGACTTTTCCACCATTTCAGTTGTGCCCACATCCTGCCCTTTTTTCACGACAGGAGCGCAGCGGAAGTCCTTCGTATTTCATGTGCTTGATATATTGAGATATGTATAATCCAATATTCCCTAAAGATAATGAAAGGGCGTATGCGCTCCTCTGTTCAACATGTCTTCGCCAGCGCAATCATCGGCCTGGCTCTGGCTGCCAATTGCGCGCCTGCGATATCGCAACAAGCCACGCCTTCGGCGATCCCGGCCGAGAGTTTCTTTAAATTACCGCAATTTGACGGAGCGAGATTTTCGCCAGATGGCAAATCCATTGCCATGCTGTTGAAAGGTAAAAACGACCGCATCGCGTTAGCCGTGCTGGAAGTCGGCAAGCTGCAACCGGAAATCATTGCAAACTACGAAGACAAGGATGTGAAATCCTTTCACTGGGTAAATAATGAGCGTCTGGTCTACGATTTGACCGATCATCAGTTCAAGGAAGTGCAGCGTTTTTTTGGCCCTGGCTTGTATGGTGTCAACAAAGATCGCACAAAGCGCACGCGCCTGGTCACGCATAAGTTCTCAGGAAAATACATGGTGGTGAGCGGTAGTGCCTTGCCGTGGTACACCTTCTTTCTGGACGTGACGCACGACAATACTTCGCCCGACGTGTTTGTGGCGCAAGCTGCCGAAGCAGGTTCGGACCATTATCTTTTGTATCGCCTCAATACCATCACTGGCAATACCGAACCAGTCATGGCACCGGGCAAAGTCACCAAGTGGCTGATCGACAAATCTGGTACGCCACGTGTGGTGCAAACCATTGACGGCCCGACTTTGAGCATTCTTTACAATGATCCGAAAACCCACGCCTGGCGCACACTGACCAGCTCGGAATGGTCGAAGCACGATACGATTGACCCTGTGTTTTTCAGCCCGGAGGGCGATCTTTACGTGACGGCACGTAACGGCAAGGACATGCGTGACCTGTATCGCTTTGATCTGGAAAAAAATACACTGGATCCAGCACCGGTGATTGCCTTGAAAGGCTATGACTTTAACGGTCATTTTTCCTTCAGCGCAGCGCAGAAAAAAGTGTTGGGACTGGATTATGAAATGAGTACCCCCGCCAGTGTCTGGTTTGACCCGGCGATTACCGAAAAACAAAAGAAACTCGATGCCCTGCTGCCATACACCGTCAATCACATGGCGTTTCCCGATTCCGGCAGTACGCAGATAGCCTTGGTGCATTCAACCTCCGATGTCGATCCCGGCATCTGGCAATTGTTTGATTTCGACAGTGGCAAATTCACGCGACTGGGCATCAGTCAACCTGACATCAATCCGGCTTTGATGTCACCGAAAGAGATGGTGCATTTTACGACGCGTGATGACATGTCGATTCCCGCTTATCTGACTTTACCCAAGTCCGGCAACGGCAAAAACCTGCCTATGGTCGTGCTGGTTCACGGCGGACCGTATCTGCGGGGTGGGCATTGGTCATGGAATCCGCAAGTGCAGTTTCTGGCTTCGCGCGGTTATGCGGTACTCGAACCCGAGTTTCGCGGCAGCACCGGTTATGGTCAAAAACTCTTTGCCGCTGGCATGAAGCAATGGGGGCTCGGCATGCAGGACGATATTGCCGATGCGACCAAGTGGGCAATCAGCAAGGGCTACGCCGACCCGCAACGTATCTGCATCGCGGGTGCCAGCTATGGTGGCTATGCGACGCTGATGGGCTTGATCAAGAATCCTGAGCTGTATCGTTGCGGTATCGACTGGGTCGGTGTGACGGATATCAATTTGCTCTACGACCATTGGAGTGATTTGCCAGACGAATGGAAATGGTATGGCATGCCGGCGTTAATTGGTGATCAGCAAAAAGATGCAGCGCAACTCAAGGCCACATCGCCGCTCGAAAATGCCGATAAACTGAAGTTGCCTTTGTTGATGGCTTACGGCAAAAAAGACCATCGGGTACCGATTGAACATGGCTACAAGTTTTACGATGCAGTCAAAGCCAATAACCCGGATGTGGAATGGCTGGAATACGCGGAAGAAGGGCATGGTTTCAAACTGCTGAAGAACAACGTCGATTTCTGGAGCCATGTAGAAAAATTTCTGGCGAAACATACGGCGCCAAAGTAAGGCAAAATCAGGCCAAGCCCGTGTCGATCCAGAACGCCCGCTTGCCGCACAATGCACAGCCGGAAGTGCATTTGGCAGGAAGCGGGCGACGCTGCGGCAGGTCACCCGACACCGCACCACGTCTGCGCAAAACGCTGCAACTGCGTTCAGTTCGCAGGCATCAATACATATACTCCCCTGCTTTTTAAAATTTTTCGCTTCAATACGCACGTATTGATTGCGAAGCAAAAATATACTCTGGTGGAGTATTGCAATTAACAAGTTATTCTGTAATGCCATCCAGGTCATGCATGGCGTTGATGGCGCGCGCGGCACGGCGACCGCAACGCAGCGCTGACGTTTTCAAAACAAGCGTTCTTGCAAGAACGCGACAAAGGTAGCTGTCTTCAGCGCCAGCCAGTCGCGTGCCGGATACACGGCATACACGGGAATACCGTGCATCAAGCGATACTCCGGCAACACAGGGCGCAATTCGCCGCTGGCAAGCGGCGTCGCCACCAGCAAGCGATCGATCAGCACGATACCTGCACCGGCGCAGGCCGCCGTGACCAGCGCGATGCCATTATTGGTCTGCAAGGGGCCGCTGACTTTGATCACGTAACTATCGCTTTCGCGCATCAGCGTCCATTCGTCAAACACCTTGCCGGCACTGGTATAGACCAGACAAGCGTGCTGCCGCAGATCGTCGGGATGCTGCAACGCTGGCATGCGATCGAGATACGACGGCGCAGCGCACAGGATACGCTGGCTGTCCACCAGCTTGCGGGCGATCAGGCCGGAATCCTGCATATGTGCAACGCGTATTGCGACATCGATTTTCTCGGCAATCAGATCAACCAGCCGGTCTTCAACCAATAACGTGAATTCTATCTGCGGGTAGCGCTGACAAAATTCCATCATCACTGGTACCAGTCTGGCCAGGGCCGGCATGGGACAAGTCACGCGCAGGCGGCCTTTGACTTCTTCCTGATGTTGCCCTGCCAGTTGCTCGATATTTGCCAGCGCGACATCGATGCGTTCAGCTTCTTGCAAAACCTGTTCACCGATTTCGGTCAGTGTCAGACGTCGTGTCGAGCGCTGTATCAGTCTGGCGCCCAGGTCTTGTTCCAGTCTTGCCAACTGGCGCGACAGCACCGATTTACCGCAGCCAAGTTGCGCTGCGGCCTTGCTGATGCTGCCGGCGCGGATGATGGTGGAAAAAATAGCCAGATGTTGCGGATTCAGCATCGTTGTCTCATCGCGAAAAGGGTAGGCCAGTGTTGCCGGAAATGACATCAGACTGGCCAGAATGGCGTTGTTATTGTCCCTATTTAATCAACAATATTATGCTTTATTGCTGACTTATCAATCAACAATATTCTGCCTATACTGCATTCCATGCTCAGCAGTGAAAGCGGTCAAACGCCAACTGGGACTGAACTAACCTGATGCCAGCGCAGCGCGCCGACATCGCCCTGCACTCCGACCAAGGATTTACCATGAACACGACTTATCATCAATTTCAACTGGCCAGCCGCCCGGTAGGCAACGTTAAACGCAGCGACTTCAACTACGTCACGCAAACCTTGCGCGATACGACCGATGGCGAAGTGCTGGTCAAGAATCTGTACATCTCGCTCGACCCTGCCATGCGCGGCTGGATGAACGAAAGCAAAAATTCCTATATCCCGCCAGTCGGCATAGGCGAAGTCATGCGCGCGCTGGCCGTCGGTCGCGTCGTTGCTTCGTCGAATCCAAAGTTTGCGGTCGGCGACCATGTCAGCGGCCTGCTCGGCATGCAGGAATATGCGTATTCCAACGGCCAGGGTTTAAATAAGGTCGATCCTAAACTGGCACCGCTGCCGCTGTATCTGAGCACATTGGGTATGCCCGGCATGACTGCGTATTTTGGTCTGCTGGAAGTCGGCCAGCCGCAAGCGGGCGACACGGTCGTGATTTCCGGCGCGGCTGGTGCCGTCGGCACGGTGGTTGGTCAGATCGCCAAAATCAAAGGCGCACGTGTGGTCGGCATCGCTGGCGGCGCCGACAAATGCCGCTATCTGACGGAAGACCTCGGCTTCGATGCAGCCATTGACTACAAGACAGACGACATCGCAGCCGCCCTGAAACAGCATTGCCCGGATGGCATCAACGTGTTCTTCGACAACGTCGGCGGTGACATGCTCGACATCGCCCTGGCACAATTAGCATTCGGTGCGCGTGTCGTGATCTGCGGTGCGATTTCGCAATACAACAATACAACGCCGATCAAAGGACCCAGCAATTACCTGAACCTGATGGTCAAACGCGCCACCATGAAAGGCGTGATGGTGTCCGATTTTTATCCGCGTGCAGCAGAAGCGGCAATGGTCATGGGCGGCTGGATCAGCTCAGGCAAATTAAAAAGCCGCGAAGATATTGTCGATGGATTCGATACTTTCCCTGAGACTTTCCAGAAACTGTTCACTGGCGAAAATCATGGCAAGCTGATTATTAAAGTCGCTGCAGAATAAGCGTTGCGACGGCAAGATTGAAAATGGCTCCCGGTGTTGCTAACCGGGAGCCATTTTTTTGCCACAATCCTTTTATGGTTTCAGCACAAAATGCAGCACCGAACGCGCTGGCAAGGTGTAGCTGAATTTATTTCTCTTGATATTGCTAAGCCCGGTGCGCGACGTGATGCTGGTATCGTAACCGCTGACGCCCCAGACTTGCGCATATTTGAAACTGACCGGGTTATTGATCTGTATGCTGCTGCTCAGATTGCTGTTCAAACGATTGATCGCGATGATATGCAGGGTATTCGGATCATTCGGGCTGATGGCCGCATACACGCCGCCGCTGCTGTTATTGCTGGAAATAGCGCGAACCGATAATTCAGGAAACACCGACTGGTTGCCATCGTAATTGCGGTAGATCTTGAAACCAGAGGCGATAAAACCTTCTGCATCACCAAAATAAGTCGCCAGATACACGCCCTGCTTGCCAAAGGCACCCAGCGCATCGGCTTCAGCAATGGCACCGGTAATATCGCCTTTGCCGCCAAAATCGTATTCGGTCACCGCCAACTTGGTGCCGGGATAAAAATCGTTGATCGCCTGCTGCAACTTCGGCAGCATCTGCAAGCCGCGACCATCGGTAAATCCATAGCCGCTTTGCGTGATCCAGCTCGGTTCCACATAGCTGGCATCCCACAGGCTGCGCGCTGCCTGCACGCGATCATCGGGATTGTAAGAAGCCTGCGGATAGTAGTGAAAAGAAAACGCATCCAGCAAACGGCGTCCGGCCGATTGCGAAGCCTGCTTCATCGTCGCCAGATAGGCGTTGGCAAAGGTCATGCCGTTATAGCGATAGCGGTCACCGGTGTTATTGCTGAGATACGGTTCCACGTTGTATTGCGACCAGTCAACCGGCTGATGCGACTGATAGCCGTCCCAGACTGCCCATAAACTGTACAAACCCAGATAACCGCTCAGCGCCGGGCCAAATGTTTCGGCACTGCCATCCATGCGCTTGACGGTGCGCGCCAGTGCGCTGTTTTTTTGCAGCACGTCAGCCACGGTCGTGATTTGCGGATACAGGTTGACATGCGTGCCGCCATTGCCATCTGCGGTCGGCCAGTGATGCCAGAGATCAGGCTC
>JAGWUK010000211.1 GCA_028868455.1 Burkholderiales bacterium
GCGACTCATTCAATCGGCAGCAGCCTTGTTTTTGGCAAGGGAATACGGCATTGTTTGGACCGATTGTGTCCCGGCGAAAGAATTTCTTTGATGAGGTATTTTGAATCTGCAAAAGATACGTGCTTCGCACTATGGAGCCTCTGCCTGCAAAATTCGCGTTGGGATCGCAAGCCAATTTTCTTAATATTTTTTGGTAGCGGGTACGGAGAGCAAGTCCACGAGAGTTACCGACGTTGCCCAACTTTGAGTCGGGAACACTCACGGCGAAAAGAAATAAAAAAGGGCTCACATTTCTGTGAGCCCTTAGTACTACTGGTGCCGGCTGCCGGAATCGAACTGGCTACCTGATGATTACAAGTCAACTGCTCTACCAAGTGAGCTAAGCCGGCGAAAATCGTTTCGTTTCTGCTTCGTTGCCGTTGCATTCCCGAAGACCAAGATTATAGGCTACTTTATGATTTTTAGCGAGGGCTTTTCTGATTTTTTTTCAGTTTTTTTCTGCTCGGCATCCTCATTGAGCGAAACCGTCATTTCCGGTTTTGAAGAAACTGCAGCAAGTCCGAGGACTGGTCTGGCACTTTCCGTTGGCTCAATCTTTGCCGGTACAGGCTCCGACGGCTCGCTCAAATCAACTTCAAATGCCATTCCCTGGCCATTTTCGCTTGCGTACACAGCCTGGACATTTTCTACGGGCACATAGATTTCTCTGGAGACACCGCCAAACCGCGCTTTAAATGCGACAGCATCATTGTCCATTTTCAAGCCGCTGGTGGCACCGAAACTGATATTCAGAACAATTTCCCCGCCGCGTACAAATTCCATCGGAACGCGTACAGCCGAATTTACTTTAACGGCCATATATGGCGTATACCCATTGTCGGTACACCATTCATAAATAGCGCGCATGAAATAAGGTTTAGTGGATGTTTCTGACATGGTTAAACATTTCAAGAATTGATTGTTTAAGAATAGACGCGACTGCAAAAAACAACAAGGCTGACATCGAACTGCAAGTCAGCCTTGTGTTTTAGTGAATAGACAAATTCCGCAATGGATTATCTACGCATGACTTTTTCAGACGGTGTCAACGCTTCAATATAAGCCGGACGCGAGAAAATACGCTCTGCATATTTCATGAGCGGTGCTGCTGTTTTGGAAAGCTCAATTCCATAATGATCCAGACGCCACAACAAAGGTGCAACGGCCACATCCAGCATAGAGAATTCGTCACCAAGCATGTACTTATTTTTGATGAATAATGGCGCGAGTTGCGTCAGTCTGTCACGAATTTCTGCACGTGCCTTATCCAAAACTTTGGCCGACGCCGTGTTTTTATCGTTTTCCAGAGTATGGACGTGGACAAACAATTCTTTTTCGAAATTGAACAACATCAATCTTGCACGAGCGCGCTGCAAAGGATCAGCAGGCATCAGTTGCGGATGCGGAAAGCGTTCATCAATGTATTCATTGATAATATTCGATTCATACAGAATCAATTCACGTTCAACCAGAATCGGTACTTGTCCATATGGATTCATAGTCGAAATATCTTCTGGTTTGTTGAACAAATCAACGTCGCGGATTTCGAAATCCATACCTTTTTCAAAAAGGACCAGGCGGCAGCGTTGTGAGAATGGGCAGGTTGTACCCGAGTAGAGAACCATCATTTTTATAGTTCCTTAAAAACGATCAGGGCGAGGAGCCAATTTTGCGCACCTCACCCAAGGGATTACTCATCCGCTTACGACGGAGAAAAACGGATGATTTAAAAATTTCCAGGTCTCAGATTTAAGCTAAGACCCGGAATACATTACTTTACTTCTTTCCAGTACGAGGCATTCAAACGCCATGCTAACGTCGCAAGCACAGCCATAAACAGCACGACCCATACACCAAGGCGTTTACGTGTGCTTTGGGCAGGTTCGCCCATCCACTGCAAATAGGCAACCAGATCACCGACAGCATTATCATATTCGATCGTTGTCAATTTACCCGGTGTGACGGTTTCAAATCCTTCAAACTTGTGCTCGGTTTTGGATTCGTCGTGCGGATCTTTTTCTTCAACAAACTTTGCGCTCCGAACACCTTGCAATTCCCATAAAACGTGTGGCATACCGACGTTCGGGAATACCATGTTATTCCATCCTGTAGGACGCGAATCGTCTTTGTAGTAAGAGCGCAGATATGTGTATAGCCAGTCCGGGCCAGACCCCGCTTCGGATGCCTTGGCACGCGCAATGACGGAAAGATCAGGAGGAACAGCGCCGAACCATGCCTTAGCATCTTTTGCGGTCATCGTGTTCTTCATCAGGTCACCCACTTTTTCACCGGTGAAAAGCAGATTATTTCTGATCTGATCTTCTGTGAGCCCGATGTCGCGCAATCTGTTATAGCGCATTGCGGATGCTGAATGGCAGTTCAGACAATAATTGACGAACAATTTAGCACCATTTTGCAAAGCTGCCATGTCTGTCGAACGGTCAGGTGCGCGGTCCAACGGAAAACCTTCGCTAGCCAATGCCAATACCGGTGCAAACGCAAGTATTGCGATCAGTTTTTTAAATAATTTCATCTTATTCTTCCTCGCTTATTCTGCTCAGTGAGCAGCGAATGTAACGCGTTTAGGCACAGGCTTGAATGCTCCCATTGCGCTCCACCACGGCATCAGCAGGAAGAAGCTGAAATAAATCAGAGCACAAACCTGCGAAATCCTCTCGTGCGCTGGCGAAGGTGGTTTTACCCCCAGATAGCCCAGCGTGATGAATGCGATACCGAAGACGATATAGACATATTTGTGCCAGTCAGGACGATAACGAATCGATTTGACTGGCGACAAATCCAGCCATGGCAGGAAGGCGAGAATCACCACGGAACCGCCAAACAACACCACGCCCCAGAATTTCGCATCAAGCGCGCCTGGCATCATTCCTGCAATCATGAGCAGCGCAATCGCCGCAATTGCCATCTTGATTTTCGCGTCCAGTCTGGAACCCATATAAATCAAACCAACGTAGGCAACGATACCGCCTTGAACGACAAACAGGAATTCAGACGTCGTTGCACGCAAAATCGAATAAAACGGCGTGAAATACCAAGTCGGCGCGATATGTGGTGGCGTTTTCAGTGAGTCAGCAGGAATAAAATTGTTATATTCCAGGAAATAACCACCCATTTCAGGTGCGAAGAAAACCACGGCACTGAAAATTGTCAGGAACACAGTCACGCCAAAAATATCGTGGAAAGTGTAATAAGGATGTGAGGGAATACCATCTACAGGATGACCTTCTGCATCAAGGTTTTCTTTGATTTCAATGCCATCTGGATTATTGGAGCCGACTTCATGCAAGGCGATCAAATGCGCAACAACCAGACCAAGCAGCACCAGAGGAATTGCGATGACATGGAACGAGAAGAAGCGATTCAATGTCGCATCAGAAACCACATAGTCACCACGTATCCACAAGGACAAATCTGGACCGATGAATGGAATGGCACCGAACAAATTCACAATAACTTGCGCACCCCAGTAGGACATTTGTCCCCATGGCAGCAGATAACCGAAGAACGCTTCCGCCATCAGGCACAAGAAAATGGCGAATCCGAATAACCAGACCAGTTCACGCGGTTTTCTGTAAGAGCCATATAAAAACGCGCGCGTCATGTGCAAGTAAACGACAATGAAAAATGCCGATGCGCCTGTCGAATGCAGATAGCGAACCAGCCATCCCCAAGGTACATCACGCATGATGTATTCAACCGATGCAAATGCCAGTGTGGCATCTGGTTTGTAATGCATGACCAGGAAAATACCGGTGACGATCTGTATCACCAATACCAGCATTGCCAGCGAGCCAAAGATGTACCAGAAATTGAAATTTTTAGGCGCGTAATACTTGCCCCATTGATCGTTCCAAAGCTTAGTCAATGGGAAGCGGGCATCTACCCAATTCAGCGCCTTGTCGACTACCGGAGCGTCGGCAGGGAGTTTTTTCTCAACAAATGCCATGATTAAGCCTCGCCTTTCTCATCTTTACCGATAACAATTTTGGTGTCTGACAAATACATGTGGCGCGGCACATCCAGATTTTGCGGGGCAGGTTTGTTTTTATAAACACGACCTGCCAGGTCAAAGGTAGAGCCGTGGCATGGGCACAAGAATCCGCCTTGCCAATCGTCGGGGAGCGACGGCTGCGGTCCAGGCTGGAATTTTGAGCCAGGTGAGCAACCCAGGTGAGAACAAATACCGACTGCAATCAGAATTTCTTTATGATCTTTGCGAGAACGGCTTTGCTTTTCGCAGTATTCAGGCAACGGCATTGTGTAAGGCTTCTCGGAATCCGGGTCTGCGACTTTGTCTTCAGTTTTTGCCAGACTCGCCAACATTTCCGGAGTGCGTTTCAATATCCAGACTGGTTTACCGCGCCATTCAACAGTTGCCATTTCGCCTTCTTTCAAAGCCGAAATATCTACCTCCACCGGAGCACCAGCTGCCTTCGCACGCTCGGATGGTTGAAAAGTGCTTACCAGCGCTCCTGCCGTTGCCAAACCGGCCACACCACCCGCCGCGCAAGTGGCGACGAGCAAACCGCGACGGCCGGAATCGACCTGCTTTTCGATACTCATACCAACCCCAATCTGTCAAAAATCAAAACTCGATGAAGCAAAACCCAACTTCTAGCAACCTTAAATTATAAAGGAGGCGGCATTGGTTTTAAAGAAAAAGATATCCGAAACGTCAACTTGATATTTTTTCTCAACAATTCAAGCCGTTTTTTTGCTATTTTTGTGTATTTATGCCATGCATATCGGTAATTTTTATTTTTGTGTTTTTAGTTTCCTTGGAAAAGAAAATTGACAAAACATGAAACTTGCGAAGCATGCGCGCAGTTAAAATAGCGGCCGGAATTGCAATGATGGTGTGAATATCAAGTTTATCGAGGAGAAGTTTATGAGTATGCTGCAAGAGTTTAAAGCGTTCGCGAGCAAAGGAAATGTGGTTGATCTGGCCGTTGGCGTTATTATCGGTGCGGCTTTTGGAAAAATCGTGGACTCTCTGGTCGGCGATGTCGTCATGCCGATTGTCGGCAGGATTTTTGGCGGGCTGGATTTCTCCAATTACTACCTCCCCCTTAACGGGCAAGGTACACAGCTAGCACTGGCTGAGGCAAAGAAAGCGGGTAGCGTGGTAGCCTACGGCAGCTTTATCACTGTCACCGTCAACTTTCTGATCCTCGCCTTTATCATTTTTCAGATGGTCAGGTTATTTAATAAAATGAAGAAGAATGAACCTGCAGTTGAAGCACCTCCAGCCGTTACTCCGGAAGATGTTCTGCTATTGCGCGAAATTCGTGACGCATTAAAAAAGTAATACCTTTGAACTGCCAGAAAATGATTCTGGCAGTCCCACGTTTTTGTTAAACAGGATTATCAATATCGACGAAGTGATGTGTGATACCGAATTTTTGAGCGATGTGTTCGCCTAAAGCCTGCACGCCGTAACGTTCCGTTGCATGGTGCCCGCAAGCCAGATAGGCGATACCGGACTCCCGCGCTAGGTGTACGGTGGGTTCAGAAATTTCCCCACTCAGAAAAACGTCGCCCCCCGCAGAAATTGCCTGATCCAACATATTTTGTGCGGCACCCGTGCACCATGCAATTTTTTTTACCAGTTTATCCGGATCACCTATCAGCATAGGCTTACGTCCCAAAGCAGCCTCTACGTTTGCAGCAAATTCAGTCACAGTCATTGGCGCTGAACTGGCAAATCGCCCCATCCATCCGAGTTCATTTTCTCCAAACCGAGATTCTGGCACGAGCTGCAATTGCCGCGCCAACGTGGCATTATTTCCCAGTTCCACATGAGAATCCAAGGGCAAATGATAAGCAAATAGCGATATGTTTTGCGAAAGCAACAGCCTTAGACGCTTTAATTTCTGACCACGAATGCACGCGTCCTCTCCACGCCAAAAATAGCCATGATGTACC
>JAGWUK010000212.1 GCA_028868455.1 Burkholderiales bacterium
AGTTTCAGGCCCATCAGGCCAGGAAATAAGGGGTCCAGCAATTGCTGGAGCGAAGTCAGATCGTACATGGTTTCTCCGTAAATATGCCCGTACAAATGAAGCCGGAATCAGCGTTGAACCACCATTGGCGACTAAGCACATTACACGAAATTTCGTATGCTTTCAGGGCGGGCAATTACTTGACCACCTTGAGCTGATTGATCACGGCCTCGACATCGTCGATGCGGCGTACGACGCTTTCAATTTCAGTCGATTGTTGCTGACTGTGGACGCAGCCTTTTAACCAGACCCACCGTCTTTGTCCTTCGACCCAGATACTGCTGTCATCAAATCGCCCCGCGGCCAGAATCGCTTTGCGCACACGCGGAATGATTTCCTGATCGTACAAATACGCATTGGGTAGCCGGCAGCGTCCATCCTGAAAACAACTGGTGCCACGCTCAACGCGCCAATGCGCTTCGGCGCGCATTTCGGCACGGGTCAGCTGTGGGCCTTCTGGCTGGGGGCAACTGACTATGGCATTGCTGACCTGCAGAAAAGGATCATGAAAGTAGTTTTCCTTTTTCTCTTGTGCCATCACTCTTGCAGTGATTTGCAGCAAACCAAACCAGATAAGCAGAGCGACAAATCGCTTGTTCATTTTGTCATCGAAAGGAAAGTGACATCGCATCAGGGATCCTTTTTCGTCAATGCACAATCCGGGCCAGAACTTACGATGTCCGGAATCGTTATTTTTCCTGACTACCAAACCAGTCTTGCATTTTTCTGCTGGCTGCCAGTTTGACTTCGTCCGTAATGTAAAGACTGACCATGCCAATCGCGGCAGTAATTGCACCAAGATCGTCGGTGTAACCAGCGATCGGGATGGCGTCAGGAATTGCATCGAGCGGAAGGATGAAATACGCGAGTGCGCCAACGATGACGGTCTTTGCCCATGCCGGTGTTTCTGGTCTTTTAGCGGCGTAATATAGACACAGGGCTTTTTCGACCAGATCGCTGCCGGCTGCCAGTGCGAAATTTTTCAATTTTTCCCAAAAGCCAGCATCTGAATAATTGTCTTGAAATTCGGACATAGCAACGCTCCGTTGATTTGCGTTCTGATGATTTTACTTCATACCGAAGGACGAGCAGATAGCCCGCGCTGGCGCAGCTTCTTTGCACTTTCCGGAAAAATTTTCAGCACGAAATATGTAAAAAAATACATTCTGCATCTCTCAGGCTGGCTTGGGTACTGTCGCCATGCTGATCATATAATAATCCTGCAGCCTGTCATCGACCACGCAAAATAGCTTATGCATACCCATCAAATGTCCACAGGGTCGATTTCGACTGACCACCTTACCCGGCTCTTCATTGCTCGCAATATCGTTATCCACTCCTTGACGAATGCTTGCAAGGCAGGACGGGAAACGGATTCCACCAATAATTGCGCCCGATCAACATTGGCGACCCGCGTCATCGTCATCGGTATTGGGTCATTGATTGTGATACCGACATGGTGCAGGCTGCTTGCGGCCTGTTTCAAAAAGTCGATTGCGATGCTTAATTCCTTGGCTTCGGCACGCAACAATGCCTGATACATAAACGGGGGCATATGTGCCTGTTGGCGCTCCTCCAGCAAATCGGCAGCGAAACTTGGGTAGTCATGCGCCATCAACGCATGATACAAAGGGTGATCGGGATACCGCGTCTGTATCAATACTTCTGAAGGATTGCCATCGGTTTTTTTGGCCGCGCGGCCAGCCCGGCCAGCCACCTGCATGAGTTGGGCAAACAAGCGCTCGCTGGCGCGGTAATCCTGTGAAAACAAGGCCGCGTCCGGATTTAGGGCGGCTACCAGCGTCAGGTGTTTGAAATCGTGTCCCTTTGCTACCATTTGAGTACCGATCAGAATGTCTACTTCTCCGCTGTGGACACGATCGAATGCAGCTGCGGCGCTTCCTTTCAGGCGGGTTGAATCAGCGTCGATTCGTAGCACTTTGGCTTCGGGGAAAATAGCACCCAGGCTTTCTTCCATGCGCTGCGTACCTCGGCCCAATGGCTGCAAATCTATATTGCCACACGTCGGACAATGGCGCGGAATGCGCTGCTCTAATCCACAGTGATGGCAACGCAGTCTGTGATCGCCTTTATGCATCACCATATGCGCCGTACAGCGTGTGCAATTGCTGATCCATCCGCATGCATCGCAGGCCAGGACCGGCGCATAACCGCGTCGGTTCAAAAATAATAGTGATTGCTCACCCTTCTCTAACCTTAGACGGATAGAGTCAATCAATCTTGGCGTCAAGCCTTCGCTAGGTTTTTCGCGTTCCAGATTGATGAGTTTAACAACCGGCAAAACCGCATCGGGTACGGCGCGCTCATGCAATTCAAGCAGGTGATATTTGCCACTTCTGGCGCTTTGCCAACTTTCCAGCGATGGTGTTGCGGAACCAAGCACCACTGGGATCGCCAATTGCCTTGCTCGCCATACCGCAAGGTCGCGTGCCGAGTAGCGCAATCCTTCTTGTTGCTTGTACGAAGGATCATGTTCTTCATCCACGATTATTAGTCGCAGATGCGGTAATGATGCCAACATCGCCAGCCTGGTGCCCAGCACGATACGAGCACGCCCTGTATGTGCGGACAACCAATGAAGTAGGCGCTCACCTTCGGCCATTCCGCTATGCAAGGTTGCCAGGATCAGGCCTGGAAACCGGGCGCGAATATGTGCCTCAAACTGCGGCGTCAGGTTTATTTCCGGAACGAGGATCAAAACTTGCGCATCGTCTGATTGCGCCAGGATTTTTGCTGAGGCTTGCAAGAAGACTTCTGTTTTACCGCTGCCGGTGACGCCAAACAACAAAAAGGGAGCAAAATCATTTTTTGCTGTAATTGCATTGACGGCTGTCTGTTGTTCCGGATTCAGGCGCGGTTCTTCAGCTGGTACGGAATCTTGTGCTGTTGATAGCTTTTCTAACTTGTTCAATCCCCGGCGCAATGAAACATCCTTGAGCGCTTTCAAATTTTTCGGCAAAGACGGTAAAGCCACCTCGCCGATAGGCCGCTGGTAATACTCGGCCGCAAATTGACACAAGGCCAGCCACTGCGGACTCACTGGCGACAACTCGGATCGCAGCGCTAATACGGTACGTAGCTTATTGGGAGGCACATCGGTCTTTTCGGCGATCGCCAACACAATTCCAGCGACTTCCTGGCGTCCAAATGGAACGATTACTAACTGGCCAATACTTGGGCGCAGAATCGGATGTTGATCTGGATCCGGCACGATCCAGGCATAATCGAAGGTGGTGTCAAGCGGTGTGTCAAGTGCGACACGAAGAATAATTTGTTCCACGGACTTAATAAAACCCAGCAAAAATGTCGCTAACTATTGGTTTCATAAGGTCTTTTTGACATATCCACAGATTCTGTGGATAACTTTGTGGAGAAAGGTCTATTGACATCGGTTCTGGCTAGCGTTTACGCGGGTTTCAACAAAATGCCCATTCTGGCAGCACATAATTTATCTGTTTTAAATCAATCACTTACGATTTATTTATATTCGACAAAAAAGATTTTTTTAATTTTTTTTCGGCGCCCTCGTTTTGTGCATAAGTAACAGAATTTGTGCAAGAAATTGCAATTAATTTTTGCAGCTAATTCACTGCCTCTCCGCGCCATTTTGACCTGAAAACCGCATCGTTGTTATGTTTTGCACAGCAACATGACGGCACGACAGGGCGCAATGGCGATTATTGGTTTGACAGTATCAAGCAGACCAGATTTTTTCGCACTTATTTCGTACACCCATGCATTTACGCGCTCGGCTGGCGCATTTTTCTGCTGTGCTCATGCACGGTTTCGACAAGTGTACTAACCGATTCTATCGGAGTAAATTGCGAAATACCGTGCCCGAGATTGAAGACATGCCCATAATTCGCAGCCGGTTTGCCATATGCTTCGAGTGCGTTGATTGCTTGCTGCCGAACTTGGTCGGGATCAGCAAACAACACAGCAGGGTCGAGATTACCTTGTAATGCGACCTTGTGACCAACTTGGGCACGTGCCTTGCCAAGATTTACTGTCCAATCCAACCCAACGGCATCAGCACCAATATCGGCGATTTGGTCCAGCCATAATCCGCCGCCTTTGGTAAAGACAATCGCAGGAATGCGAACACCGTCTTTTTCTTTTTGTAATTTGCTGACGATATCTTTCATGTACGACAATGAGAACCGTTGATACGCACCGTCGGCCAACGCCCCACCCCAGCTATCAAAAATCATCACTGCCTGAGCGCCAGCATCAATCTGCGCATTGAGGTAGCTGGCAATGGCATCAGCATTTGTTCTCAAAATATGATCCATTAAGTCTGGACGCTTATACATCATCGTTTTAACGGTGTGAAAATCGCGCGATCCCCGGCCCTCGACCATATAACAAGCCAAAGTCCACGGGCTGCCTGCAAATCCAATTAGCGGTACGCGTCCATCCAGTGCTGTACGGATTTTTGTGACGGCATCAAATACATACTGCAAGCTTCCTGCTTCCGGCACTTTCAATGCATGCACATCCTTCTCGTCCTTCAAGGAGCGTTCAAATTTTGGCCCCTCACCCTCTTCAAAATACAATCCCAGTCCCATCGCGTCGGGTACGGTCAAAATATCGGAAAACAAGATCGCGGCATCAAGTCCAAATCTGTCAATTGGCTGTAACGTAACTTCCGTAGCAAAATCGGGATTTTTGGCAAGACTCATGAAAGAACCAGCATCTTTGCGCGTCGCACGGTATTCAGGCAAATACCGTCCCGCCTGGCGCATGAGCCAAAGTGGCGTGTACTCTGTTTCCTGGCGCAGCAAAGCTTTGATAAAGGTATCGTTTTTCAAAGGGGCGAAATTGGAAGACATGGTTGCTTTCGAAATGACTATTTTGTTGTGTGTTTTTAAAAATTAGGACTTACGCAAAATTGCTCCAGCGAGGTTGAGCATCTTTTTGGTGCTCAAGAGACTTCCGTACGAGGAAAATCTCTTACGTCGGCAGACAAGCAGTTTTCTGAATTCCCGACTACAGCATAGGGGCGAAAGCAGGTAAGTGTCCGACATTATCGCTGATGATGAGTAGATCAGCATCTGATCTGGCGCAACTACACGGGGAAGTGCCAATTCTTTTTACATTGCCTGTGGATAACTTTGTGGATAGATTATTTTTATCTCACGGTTATTGGTGTTTTTTAAATTTCGTTAACAAGTTTCGCTTGTAAGTCATTGATTTTATTTGCCGTAATCGAAATTTGTTGACGAAATCTGTTTTTTATTGCTTTTTTAGAAAACTCAATTAATTGTGCATAAGTAGTTGCTCAATCTCTGTTTTTCTGCCATTTATTTTCACGATTTCAGCGTGATGCATGGTGCAATCATCGATTGCAAATACTGATGCACTTGCACCTGTTCATGCCTAAATGCATGACATACACAAATTACTGTATTCCATTGACGACTCGCTTTGAAATGGTAATAGGGCGAGAATCGACACGTCTTCTCACCGCAGTTCAACGACGGATTTGGTGCTCAATTTTTATGCACTTGTCCATGATGACGGAAATACCAACAGCTTCTGCTTTTTGCGCTGAACTTGCGTGCATGATGCCAAGTTGCATCCAGATGCAGGGAAGTCCAATTGAAATGACTTCATCAACGATTGCTGGGATGTCCTCTGACTTGCGAAAACAGTTGACGACATCGATATGATGCTCTGCTGCAGCGGTGGTCAAACTGGCGAAAACTGTTTCACCTAAAATTCGCTTTCCCGCTTCTTTTGGATTGACTGGGACTATCCGATAACCCACTGCCTGAAGATATGCTGCGACTTCGTAACTTGCCCGGTGCGGCTTAGCGGACAAACCAACAACAGCAATCACTTTGCTTTGAGCCAAAATTTGTGCGATAGGATCTGCCGCCAATATCTCAACAATCTGCATTTAACTTGCTCCC